>JALVQM010000090.1 GCA_027025615.1 Desulfobacteraceae bacterium
ATGCAGGTGGTCTCCTCCGGCAAGGCCGGTACGACCGGTAAGACCAATCCTGGTTCCCTTTTCAACCATTTGGTTTGGCTCAACGTCTATTTTGCTCAAATGGGCGTACAGGCTGAACAGTCCCATTCCGTGATCAATGATAACCGTATTGCCGTAAATTCCCAGCCTGGCGCAAAATACAATCTTGCCATTGTTGGCTGCAGGCACAGGGCTTTTTGCCACAGATGCCAAATCGATTCCCATATGAACCTGACGATCAACAACCTGCCCCTTGTAAATATAAGTCCTGCGATCGGCAAACCGTGCCCTCGAGGCTGAATGGGGCATCCTCAGGAAAGGACCCTTCCACAAAATCTTGTCTTCTGATCTGGAGGTTGCATCAGCTATTGTGTTGTTATCGGCTTTTCGCATTTCTCTGTTGATTTTCAAAAAGCCGCTCAGCAACTCATTTTTAGAAACCAAGTCGACACCCAACAATTCAGGCACCTTTGCCTGCAAAAAACCATCGGAAAGCCTAATCTTGTCTTTCCGGAAACGACGGGCATTTATCCTGTAATTGAAGTGCCTTTTGGCTTTGTTGCCGGCATAATCACGGGCTTCAAGGTAAACAGGTGTTTCACGGGGCTGGTCGTGGGCAACGGCAACAAAAGCCAAGTAAATTTTTTTATCTCCCATGCCTGCCTGATAGCCCCTGTAAAACCTGTCACCAACAACCACACCGCTTTCACGACAATCTTCGTTCAAGGAATAAACAACCAGTCCGGAACCACCCTGGGCAAAATAATGAGCTTTGCTGACAAGCCCGATTGCAGGTGGTTTCGTGTCTATCAACACTTCAAGTTCTTTGTAATATCTATTCCCCCGGGCCCAATTGCGCCATGAGTAATCTTCAACCAACAGGCGAAGCATTCCCTTGCCATCGGTAAACCCCAGGGCATGTGGTTCAAAATTGAAACTGATGGTTTGCGCTTTTACCGTCCCCGCCTGAAAAAGGCCGGCGGCCGGAAAGCTGCGTTCAAGCAGAGTTGTTTCTTTGCCATCCTTTAAAAAGCCCACCCAAATCCTGCGTAACCCGCTCTCATAATCACTGGCCTTGACAGTTATCTTCTGGCTGAGCCCCAGGGCCGCACCTGGAAGAGTAAAATCAGCCTCTGGAGGACGTCCCTCGAGACGAAAGTACGCCAGTGAGCCAACAACGATCACTAAAAGGCAGACAACGATCAGAGCCAGTCTGCCAAATATTTTTTTTCTTTTATCTTTCAATGAGTTACCTTCCTATCCAGCCTATGAAGTATGGCCTTTGACAATAGCAATTAACCTGCAGCATATCAAGGCAAAGTTTCGCGGCCTTGACTTTTGATTCCTTGCAGGATAAACTTCACTACATGAGTAATATAGTAAAGATAAAAGATAGTTGCATAGGCAAAGGCCAACAGCTGGTCATCATTGCCGGTCCATGTGTAATCGAAGATTTCCAAACAACTTTCGAAACGGCGACTTTCCTTCATAAACTTGCCCTTGAAATGGGAATCGGCCTGATTTTCAAAGCTTCCTTTGATAAGGCCAACCGAACTTCCATTTCATCGTACAGGGGACCCGGGATAGATAAGGGGTTGGAAATACTTGGCAAAATCAGAGATGAATTAAATATTCCCATAATATCAGATATTCACGAGGCACGCCAGGCAGCTTCAGCCGCTGAGGTCCTGGACATTATCCAGATTCCGGCTTTTCTTTGCCGCCAGACCGACTTTCTTTTGGCAGCAGCAAAAACCGGTAAACCGATTAATGTTAAAAAAGGCCAGTTTATGGCTCCCTGGGATATGAGAAACGTGGTTGAAAAAATACGTTCAGCAGGAAACCGGGATATTATCTTGACCGAAAGGGGAGCTATGTTTGGTTATAACAACCTGGTGGTCGACTTCAGAGCAATACCTATTATGCAGGAATCTGGTTGCCCGGTAGTGTTCGACGCTACCCATAGCGTCCAACTGCCGGGAGGGGCCGGGACCAGTTCCGGTGGGCAACGCCGACACGCTCCAGGCCTGGCCCGGGCAGCGGTGGCTGCCGGTGCTGATGCAATCTTTATGGAAGTCCACCCCAACCCCGACAAGGCCTTATGTGACGGCCCCACTTC
>JALVQM010000091.1 GCA_027025615.1 Desulfobacteraceae bacterium
TTTTTCTGAAATTTCAGGTCTGCTTGAGCGTAACGAAAGCGGACAAAATGTATTTTTCTTAGCTTTGGTGGTAATCATATTTTTTATCCTTGATGGACTCGTAAAAAGTCCAGACAACGCTTAAAGATGGCTAAGTAACAGATATACAGGTAAGCGCAGTGGAGCGGAGACTCCGAGAATTAGTGCCTTACTCCTGAACTCCTGTCATAAAAAACAAGAAAATTTTCAGGCACAATGTAGGAGCCCGCCCCTGCGGGCGATTGGGGCGAATTGCCTGCACCGTCATTATCGCCCGCAGGTAAGCGAGCCTGCGAGACTCCGGGGGCGGGCTCCTACGATTTATTGGGGTGCGGGCAAAGCCCGCCTTAGTGTTTTGTGGCGGGTTTTAACTATACATGTACTATGTTGAGAATCGCCACAGTACACACGACGCGGTAGTTCAAAGTTTTTACGACGCCATTATCCTTTTTTTGACAGCTATTCACGGACCTCAATCCTTGTACAGATTGCGGGCAAAGACCATTTTGCCTTCATCTATATTGGGCAAAAGTGGTACAATGGGAGAAGCCCTGCACGGAAAGCAAATCTTGTTTGCCATGAAATGTAGAAGATTTATTCCACGACAGGGTAGTTGAGTCTCGTCCCTGGAAGCAGAAACCATAGGCAACGGACCCATCCGGCGCCAGCATACTGCAAAAAGCTATTGCGCCGGGCACCGGATGCTTGCAAAATAGAGGATCATTATCCGTGGAGAAAATATTCTTTTTGGAAAAAGGATTTTTAATCACCTTTTCGCCGGGAATCATATCTTCAATCACACTCTCAGGGGGCGCATTCCGGCGCTGGCCCACCCATCGACCATATATGGGCGCCCGCTGATCATTTCGGTCCAAAATAATATTATTATTATTCCAGTTATTCGGTCTTGAAGAAGTGCCGATCCATTGGCCGGTAAACGGCGGTGGCTCTGAAAAGACATCGACAGGTTCCCTGTTTGCCAGACTGGCAACATAATCGGCTATGGTTGCGCTGGAACGTTGATCATCCTGAGCCTGGATTGAATTCCGCACCCATTGTTGGACGAAACTAGAGAGCTCAACAGCAGATTGTCTGACCAGGGAATATTGGGCTTCAATACGAAAAGCAATGAGCTTGGGAACAATAAAAGCAAAGAGTAACCCTATAATAAGGACAACAAGCAACAGTTCCATGAGACTGAATCCTGGAGAATGTTTAATATGCCGGCTTGTCGCCTTACCGTACATGGCAAATTAGTAAAAATTAATAAGGGATTTATCACAGCGGGCGATTGGGACGTATTGCCTGCATCGTCATTATCGCCCTCCTACTACAATTATTATTGGGTTGCTGATGAAACCCGTTTTATAATTAAAAAATAATTATATTAGCATGTTCCCTGGTTGCTCTTCGCATGCACCATAATTGTTGCACATGCTGTAGGGGCGGATGTATCCGCCTGTAAGCACCTTGAATTATCCGGATGACCATAAAAAATATCGCGGATGAAGCTGCTCCCACATGCTTGTGTAGTGAGCAAAGCCCACCTTAGTTAATACAAATGTGCCTCGTATTTCACGAAAGCGGAGAAAAAAGCAAAAAACAAGGAGAAACAAATGACAACAGAGCATCCATATGATAAAAAAATAGATGATATTTTTCGAAAGGTCAGGGTTGAAGTGCGCATAGCTGGTATTGAAGCCCCGCTCACAGGCCTGGTACACATCGACAAGGGGTTACGGCTCAGTGATTATCTGAATCATAACGCTATGGAATATCTTATAGTTACAGACGTTCAATTTCAGGGTAAAACCAATGAAGTCATTTTTATAAAAACCGAACAGATATCTACCATTATGCCTGTTAATGACAAGGCATAATGAAAACCAAAAACGGTCATCCGGAATACCTCCCGAATGACCGTTTTTTTCATTAAATTGCGATATTACAATAAAATATTATCGAATCCGGGCAAAAAGTTCACCATTCTTTAAGGCCGGGATAGTTGCCAGTCCGGAACCGGCATGGAACGTTGTGACATCAGTAGCTTGAGATGTAGGTAAAGTATAGGTGGTACTGTCGGTTCCTTGATAGGCAAAGGCGAAATAATAATAGCCACCCACTGCAACAGGTTCCTGCACAAAACCTAAGGCAATAGCTCCGGTAACCGGGGCCGCACCACCGGGTTTATTTGGCGGATCATTGGGTGAACGAAAGACGTTGGCGCCATTAAATGGATTCTTAATAGCCTTTTCCGGTGGGATGATATGCTCAACGCTATCCTCAGGAAGAGTTGGGGGACCAACCAGTCCTCCAGCAGTCATCTGAGCCCTACCGCTGATATTTATAAAGTTTGTTGCTGAAGGATTTGGAGTTACACTGCCCATATTCCAATTATTAGCATTACCTGTGGCAATCCAGGTTTGGCTAGCGCCACCTGCTATACCATTAGGTTGTCCAGCCAAAGAGGCATAATAATCGGCCAGACTTGCAGTGGAATTTTGTTCGTCCTGTGCCCGAATAGATTTTTCAGCCCACTGGACTGCATAGCTTTTTAATTCAGCACAATTCTTTTCTACAATTCCGTATTTTGCATTAATGTTGGCTCGAATCGCCTTGGGAATAATAATGGCCAGTAACACGCCTATAATACCGACAACGAGCAATAGCTCGATCAGGGTAAACCCACGGCTGTTAAAACACCTGTTTCTCGTTTTCATATCGTCATCTCCTTTTTGCTATTTTTTCCACCACGACAGAACGTTTCAGTTAATTCCTCCAATTTCTCCGTTTAAAATTGTTTGATAAAAATGCCTGCTTAAAAAAAACCTACTGAATCAATCGGGCCATATGGATTCCGTTTTTCATATTATTTATTGACGGTGGGGTTCCTACGCCCATACCGGCATGCCATTGGCCGAGGGCCTGAGAATCCGTTCCCGTATAAACAAAATAATATTCATGAGTGGGTGGAACTGTTGCATTATTGTCAAACCTCGCCAGATAAAGAAGTCCCGCGGTTAATGTATTTCCGCCATTGGCGCCGTTTGTTGCAAAGTAACTGAGACCGTTGAATGGATTGCGCGGCTGTCGAGCGGGATCAATCATAGCCGCCACCGAAAATTGCACCGGAGAGCTTGTCCGGCAGGCTACCACATTATTGACATTAACCCAGTTGCCATTATTCTGGTTACCGACATAGTTGTTGCTTAGGGTGGTGATATAATCATTAAGCACACAGGTATCGGCAGAGCCCTGATTTTCAAGATTACGTGTTCCCCACTCCATGCCCCATTTGCCGATTTCAGCAGCGGCCTGTTCAACCAGGGCATATTTGGAAGAGGTATTTATCCGCATAGCTTGGGGAATAATAACAGCCATCAAAACAATGATAATACCTAAAACCAGTATAATCTCAAGGAGAGTGAACCCTTGATCTTCAAGACAAAACCCTGGTCTTTCAGCTTTCATACAGGCCCTAATAATTTGAAAAAATTTGGCCGAGAAACTCATACATGGGCATGAGAATCGCCATCACAAGCGCCAAGCCGACACCAGCAAGGAAGACGATTAAAATAGGTTCCATCAAGGCTAAAAAAGTGGCTATTCTACGTTCAAGCACCTCATCATAATACTCGGCAACAAACTCAAGCTGTTCGGCTAAAGTACCAGACATTTCACCAACTGCTATCATTCGAATAACCATATTCGGAATAATTTTACTGTTATTTCTTAACGATTCCGAGAATTGTTTCCCTTCCAGAACCTCCTGACGACATTTCATCATAACTTTTTGCAGGACCAAATTGTTTATTGATCGTGTTGCCAGTTCAAGACTACGCAGAATGTCAACGCCTGCTTTTTGCAATGTCGCAAGATAACGAGCAAAAAATGCCATCCGTAACTGTTGAAAAAAAGTTTTGATGAAAGGAAGATTTATCTCCAGCCAATCAAAACAATATCTGCTGGTTTTTATCGACCTGAGGACAATTATAACTATAACAAATGCCACTGTTCCTGCAACAAGATAGATCCACTGTGTCTGGATTATATGAGAAAGCGAAAGGAAAAATTCTGTAATTGCCGGGAGTTTGGTCAGTTCAAACTCGGCAAACATTTTTTGGATCACCGGAAAGACCTTGCCAAGGAAGAGAACGGCAACCACTATCAGGGTAGCAAAAACAAACGCTGGATATATCAGTGCTTTACGTGAATTTTTCTTTAAGTCTTCAATTCGTTTATAATGTACAACCAGCTCACCGAAAACTGCATCAAGCTGACCGGTATTCTCTCCGATTTCTATGACATTTGCGTACAAGGGTGGAAAGCATTTCGGCCATTTGGCCATGGCGCCATGCAGACTGTCTCCGGACTGAACATCTTCTATCAAGGTGGTGAGTACCCGCTTAAAGATTCCTCTTTCTTCACCTTTAAGTTCTTTCATCGCATCGACAAGCGGCACACCGGCAGAAAGTAATACTTTCATGTTATTGCTGAATTCAATAACCGTTGTCCTGCTGACGCTTCCAATGGTTATTGACTGCAAAGCCTTGACAATCTGGACGGAACGTATTACCCGGGCGGTTATCAGATCCAACCCACCTCGTTGCAGCCTGAGCTCCAACTCGGTTATATCATAAGCGGATCTTGTCCCGCGAATAATCTCCCCTTCATTATTTATAGCTTTAAATGCAAAGTCAGGCATTGTTTAAAAGTATTTAGGCATTACTCCTGAATTCCTGTCGTAAAAAAACAGGAAAATTTTCAGGCTCAATGTAGGAACCAGTCCATGCGGGCGATTGGTGCGAATTGCCTTCACCGTCACTATCGCCCGCAGGGGCGGGCTCCTACGACAATTATTATTGGATTGCAGGTGAATCCCACCTCAGTTCTTCTCAGTTTTTTGGTAATGCTGCAGAAGAGAATTTCTTTATCTGTTAATTCAGTGAATAACCTTAAACCCCAATCTTTAGCCGGTAACACGATACACTTCTTCTATGGTTGTAATTCCCTGTTTAACCTTGCGTAGACCATCCTCCTTCATGGTTCGTAACCCTTCCCGACGGGCCTGCATAAGAATCTGATCGGACGAGACCTTCTTCAAAATAAGGGGGCTTAAGGTGGGAGTAATTTTCAGGATCTCAAAAATAGCTACCCTTCCCTTGTACCCTGAATTACCGCAAAAACGACATCCGGCTCCCCGTTGTTCCGATTCAAGGCCATGAAGGTCCAGTTGATATCTTTTTTTCTCTGATTCATTGAATACATATTCTTCCTTGCAGCGTTGGCAGACCTTTCTCACTAAACGTTGGGACAACACTGCACGTAGACTTGAAGGGATAAGATACGATTCCACACCAAGATCCATTAACCGTGCAATACAGGAGGATGCATCATTGGTATGGATTGTTGACAACACGAGATGTCCGGTCATTGCCGCTTGAAAGGCAATTTTAGCTGTTTCCAGATCACGAATCTCGCCGATCAATATGACATCAGGATCCTGACGTAAAAAGGTACGAATTGCGGCAGCAAAATTCAGTCCTGCCTTTTGATTAACCTGCGACTGCTTGATATAGGCAAGACGATACTCGATAGGGTCCTCAATCGTCAGGACGTTTCGTTTCAAGGCATTAATCTGTTGCAAAATGGAGTACAAGGTAGTTGTTTTTCCTGAACCGGTCGGACCAGCCGAAAGAACGATCCCATGCGGCTTCAGGCTGAGATCAACTATAGTTTCATTATCATCAGGTTCAAGCCCCAGCATGTCAAGCCCCATAACAATGTTGGCCTTGTCGAGCAACCTGAGGACAATGTTTTCTCCATTGGCGGTTGGCATTGTTGAGGTACGGATATCAATATACCGCCCTGAATATTCAAAACTAATGGCACCGCCCTGGGGCAACCGCTGTTCAGCAATATTTAATCCGGACAGTACTTTGACCCGAGTGACAAGCCCGCTATGGAGTTTCCGCGGCATGATAAAAACCGCACGCATAATTCCGTCCACACGGTAACTGACACGGGTTACTTTTTCATCTGGAGAAATATGAATATCAGTTGCCTGATCCAATATGGCCTTTTTTATGAACAAATCTATGAGACGGACAAATGGAGGATCTTGTTCATTTCTCGCTATTGTTCCCCGAATGGCAGCCTTGATATTTCGTTCAATATCTCCATCAATACTTGCTTCATCGCCATAATAAATTCCTAAGGCTTCGGTAAGTTTTTGGGCGTTCGCAAGATAGACGACTACTTCTTTTCTTGTCGTCCTGCGCAACATATCTATGGCAATGATATCGGCTGTATTATAGACCGCTACATGGATTGTGTCCCCTTTGAGATCAAAAGGTATAATTTTATGCTTTTCGGCTAAACTTTTGGGTACAAGTTCTATGGCCTCCGGATGAATATCCTCCGGTGAGATATCAATAAATTTATAACCAGTCGCTTCGGCCCAATATCTGGTGGCCTTGTCTCTTGAAAGAATACCTAAACGAATAACAACTTCAAAAAGAATTTCTCCTGAATTCTTTTTTTCTTTTTTGGCAGCGGTGAGCTTCTCCCTGGAAATTTTCTCCCGCTCGACAATTATATCAAGAAAACGTTGTTCCTGATCCATTCCAATCTCTTAGAGTAATAAGTGCTTAAAAAGTATA
>JALVQM010000092.1 GCA_027025615.1 Desulfobacteraceae bacterium
TCACGCGGCTGGCTCATATCAGCCATGCCTGTGTCGGTTGTGGCCACTGCAGCAGCGTTTGTCCCAGCAACATCCCGGTAGCCGATTTTTTCAAGACCGTGGCCCGTAAGACTCAGGAACTTTTTGATTACATTCCTGGAAGGGATCTGGACGAACCGATTCCGTTGCTGGTGTTTGAGGATCAAGATGAGTAATAATCAGCAACCCAGAGTAGCGGTGATCGGCGGTGGTCCAGCCGGCCTCAGGGCGGCTTTTGACTTGGCCGAAACAGGACACCAGGTCTTTCTGATCGAACGCAGCCCTTCAACAGGTGGCCTGCTGCCTTTGCTGGATCACCAGTACCCCGGCAATCATTGCGGGATGTGCCGCATGCTGCCCATGATAAAACGCCAGGCAGGCTCGCAGTTCTGTCTCAAGAAAGGCTTTTTTCACTCAAATATTACCGTGCTTACATCTACCTGTCTTACAGGACTGGAAGGAAGAGCCGGGCAGTTTACTCTGGAGTTTGAGAAAACTTACACAGGCATTGATTTGCAGGCCTGCAACCTGTGTTTCAAGTGTATAGAAGAATGTCCTGTCACTGTGTCTGAGCCGAAGTGTGACGGACCGTTTGAGCGCAAGGCGATTTTTCTGCCCAATCACCTGCAGGTTCCGACCACCCTGACAATAGACTGGCAGGCCTGTAACCGATGTGGAAAGTGTGTCGAGGTTTGCCGGCAGAATGCCGTTGAGCTTGAACCCAGGGTTAGTAAACAGGTTTTAGGGAACATTGACGGCTTGATCTGGGCTGCCGGACCGGGGTTGTACGATCCTTCCGAAACAGATCTTTATGGATTCGGGCTACTGTCCAACGTGGTTACGGCCCTTGGTTTTGAACGCATGCTGAGCAAAGGCGGTCCTGTCCAGAAAGGCTTGGCCAGACCTTCTGACGGCAAACCTATAACCAGGATCGCTTGGCTCCAGTGCGTTGGCAGTCGCAACCTGATGATTGGGGCCGAACATTGCTCCAGTGCCTGTTGCATGTTCGCCCTCAAGCAGGCCCTGCTTGCCAAGGACAGGCTGGGACCGGGAGTTGAAACCGCCATTTTCTACATGGATATGCGTACTTTCGGCCGGGATTACCAGCGCTATCTGGACATGGCCCTTGAAAAAGGAACACGCCTTGTCCGTTGCCGGGTCCACAGCCTGGAACCTGTCGATGAAAGCGGAACCATTCAACTTGGCTTTTGCGAGCCAGGCAGGGAAAGGGCCGAAGAGCAATTCGACCTTGTGGTTCTTTCTACAGGCCAAAACCCGTCCAACAGGCTACCGGAATTTCTTGATCCGCTGCCTGATGGAACCATAGTGCTGGAATCGGCCCTTTATTTAAAGGACATATCAGAGACAGTTGTAGAGGCAAGTGCTGCAGCAGGTCGCATGGCGGCCATGATTCGCGACCTTGGCAAGGTGCCGGCCGGTTTGGCCTCTACGAGCGAGGAAAATGCCTTTTTCAAAAACCGGCCCCGAACCCTTGTTACCATGCTGCCGGATTCTATAGCAGCAATCGAGGGCTTAAGGCTCGATACCCTGCAAGAACTGATTACAGGGCTTCCTGGTTGTCATCAGGTAGTTAAGCTGGAAGGATTTTTTGACAAAGACAGAGCTAAAGGCTTTGCCGCCAAATGGGGGAAGGGTGATTTCAACCGTCTGGTGCTGGTAGCCGGTCATGACTACGGCTTCTGGCCGGAAGTGCACAGGCTGCTTCAAGAGCAGGGGATTTTTCCCGACCTGGTGGAATTTGTGGAAATTTCTCCTTCAAGGCTTAGGTATGAAAAACAACCCCAGGCCGCAGTCCTGGAGATGGTCGAAATGGCTCTCAACCGCCTCCAGCGGCGGCAGGCAGTTAGCCGGGAGAACAGGCCGGTTTGTGATGCAGCTCTGGTGATCGGTGCCGGGCCGGCCGGTTTGAGTGCTTCCATGTGCCTGGCTTCTCAGGGGATAAAGGTCCACCTGGTGGAAAAAGAAAAAACCCTCGGTGGAAACCTGGTCCACATGGTTGATCGGGAAATAAAGGGCCACATCGAAGATCTCAGAAACCAGGTAGAGAGTATGCCGGGGATAGAAATTTACCGCCAGGCGAAGTTGCTGGAATC
>JALVQM010000093.1 GCA_027025615.1 Desulfobacteraceae bacterium
CGTTACAGGTTCCGAGGTAGTTGGTGCGGTAAAAATCATTCCATGGTCCCCAGACCCCGGCCTTGGCTGCGGTGTGAAATACAGCCGTTGTATGGCGGCAGGCATTTTCGACCGCTTCGTAGTCAGCCAGATGTCCTTCGTATTGTTTTACATTCAAATTCTCAAGCTGTGGATGGAAATTGCGGGAAAAGGAGCTGACCTGGTGGCCCTGTTCAAGCAGCAGGCGTACTATAGCACCTCCCAAAAATCCGCCTCCGCCGGTTACTAGCACACGTTTTGACGCATGTTTCAAATTATTTTCCGCAACCACGTTTACCTCAGTTCGCCGTGTATGCCTTACGCATGTTTTTCTCGGCCCAGACAGCAAGTTTTTCACGAAAGATCTTGGCATTGTGCCTTATGTCGACCGGGAATCCGGGATGGAAAAGCAGGTGCTTGATTCCGGCGGTAAGCTCATTGTTTCCAGCGAGTTTAAAAAGTTCCATCGCCAGGTTCTTACGGTTAACCTTTAGATGTTTCTTTTCAAGCTCAATACAGATCAGGGGCGTCTTATCCGGTGCCTTGCCACAACCTACCAGGGCACTGCGGTACACCATGGGGTGGTTGTTGAAAATGGCCTCGCAAGGGATAGTATAAAGAGTCTTTTCAGCCGTGATAACCCTCTGGTTTTTGCGACCGCAAAACCAGATCCTTCCCCTGGTATCTTTCCAGCCAAGGTCACCCATACGATGCCAAAATTTTCCGCCATCGGTAATCTTGGATAAGGCGTCATCACGGGGTCGTTCAAAATAGCCTTTGGTCACAACCGGGCCCCGAACAGCGATTTCTCCTATTTCGGCAGGCGGAAGGACAAGATTCCGGGACCATTGCAGGATGGGGTTGTCACTAATCCTGATGATCTCAACGTCAATTTCCCTCACAGGCGGGCCAACACAGATACCATAGCCTTTTTCACTCAACTTACGGGTTTCTTCTAGAATTTGCCGGCTGCCAAAGGAAGATACAGGCATGGCCTCGGTAGCACCATATCCTGTATACACCTGAGCCTCTGGCTCCAGCATGTTGACGAAACGCTCGATAACTGCCGGTGCGGCCGGAGCTCCTGCGGTAATGACCCGTTTGAGTGAAGCAAGCCTGACCTTGTTTGCAGAGCCATAACGACCCAGGCGGTCAAGCAGGGCAGGGGATGCAAACATGTTAGTGACACCGTGGTCCTCAATGGTCTGAATTATTTTGACAGGGTCAGCACTGGCCGGCCGGGTCGGATCCATATCCGGGATTACGGCAGTCATACCCAGGGCCGGGTCAAAAAGGGAAAACAAGGGAAAGGTGGGCAGGTCAATTTCACCCGGTGTAATCTCGAACTGGGATTTAATCAGTCTTATTTGAGAGTCGAAGACACCATGGGTATAAATAGTCCCTTTGGCCGGACCGGTACTTCCGGTTGTAAATAAAATAGCAGCTACTTCGTTGGCAGTCGTTCTTGCCATCGAAAAAGGACGCAATGGCTGTTCAAGCAGACGATCAAGGGTAGGGCCTGACCAGAACCAGCGCCGACCTACGGTTATCCAATGCTTGACCGATTTGAAGTGGCGTCGATAGGCTATTCTCAGTACGTGTGCCTGGGGTATCCCAACCATGGCCTGGGCCCTGCTTTCTTTCAGACAGTTGACCATACGGCCGATTCCCATACCTGGATCGACCATAACCGGCACTGCCCCCACTTTGAACATGGCAAAGGTTAATATGAAAAATTCAAGGCTGGGACGGACCATGATAATTGTTCTGGTCTGACGCCTGATTCCGGATGCTTCCAGTCCATATGCCAGGATATCCGATGCCCGGTCCAATTGGAGAAAGGTGAGATGGGTATAGGCTACTTTTGAGTCTGTGGCCCTGGCCTGGGGAAAGATGACAGCTTTTGCGTAAGGCTGGACCCTGGCCATTGTTTTCAGGTAACGGGCCACATTTACTATCGTTTCAGGGCCGTGCTGGATATTGCTGTCGGAATCATGGTCATTGTTGGAAGCAGCTTTGTTGTCAGCTGTACTTAGCATAAACTTTATTCCCGGAGGTGCAATTATCCTATACAAAGGTATCACACCGGGTTCAGGTTAAAGAAACGGACTATTTCCCGTAGTACCTGGCTGGTTTTATCCTCCAGCAAATAGTGGCCACCATTTTCATAAATCCTGAAACGGGCTGTTGGCAGGTATCTGCGCCAAGCTTCCAGGTAATCTGAATCAAATACAAAATCACGCTTGCCCCATAAAATCAAGACTGGAAGGTCAGCCAAGCGACTGAGGTTGTGTTGAACGAAATCCACTAATCCGAAACCCGGGTCTTGCCGGCAAAGAGGAATATCAGTTACGAATTTATAGGTGGCCAGGCGATTGCGAGGACTGTTATAGGGCGCCAGCATACCTTTTTTGACAAGTCTTGGCAGCCGTTTGGCAGGAGCCATATAAACAGCGGCCCGGGCAAAAAGGTTCAAATGGAGCACTGCCGGTCTGGCCAGCCAGGGAAAGTTGCGGATAAAGCGAAGACGTAAGGGAATGGACTTGCCGGAAGGCGGAGCAAATCCTGCCGTATTAAAAAGTACAAGGCGGCCGACTTGTTCCAGGTTGAGCAGGGCGTAAACCAGGCCGATCATTCCTCCCCAGTCGTGAAGGACAAGGGTAAGTTTTTGCTGAAGATCAAGGTGGGCCAACCAGACTGACAGATCGGCTACACGTTGTGCCAGTCCAAATCCGTACTCGCTTTCACTGGGTTTGGAAGAAAGGCCGCAACCAAGGTGATCCGGCACTAATACGCGGTGGTTTTTGCTAAGCTCCCTGACAAGGTTGCGATAATAAAACGACCAGGTCGGATTGCCATGAATCATGACGACCGGCGGGCCCTGGCCTTCATCCAGGTAATGGTAATCAAGTCCCCGGATGACACAAAAGTTGGAACGAAATGGATAGAGTTTTTGCCAGGATTCCGATCCAGAGGTTGTTCTACCCGTTTTCAAAACTCTTTAACCCCGCAATTGATTATATTCACCACAGGATCCCCAACATCATGCAGTTAAGCCCGCTGCCGATTCCCAGGAAACCAACCTTGTCTCCGTTCCTGAGAAAGCCGCGTTCATGTGCTATCGCTGCAGTAAGGGGTAACGATACCGTACCCATGTTGCCAAGATAACGGAAAGTGGTGAAATCCTGTTCCGGATGCAAACCGAGGGAATCAAGAATAGTACGCTGATGGGTGGCTCCGACTTGATGGCAAATAACCTTATCAGGGCCACCAGGTTCCCATTGCATGTCTTGGCAAAAGTCCCTGAAAGTTTCAACTCCCAGAGCAACACCGTTTTGCAACACTCCTACCGAGTCGGTTCGCATAACATGGGGCATGCTGGCCGGTATTCCCGTATCCGGTCCCCAGGTACACAACCGGTGGTGTTGCGGGGCGGTACGTGCTACAGCACCTATCAACCGGTGGTCCTCTTTGGCAAAGCGGCGGTGGCAAAGAATCACCGCTACTGCACCAGAGCCACCTGTAAGCGTTGCCAGGGTATCCTTGATGATTTCCATGTCGGCAGTAGAAAGAATGCGCTTCAGGGTAAGTTCAACTATCTGCCGGGCCGACTCACAAGATACTATCATGCCGGCCTTTATCTGGCCCAATTCTATGGCATTGGCAACCTGGAGCATTCCATTGAGAACTCCTAAACAGGCGTTGGACACATCGTAAACCTGGGCCTGGGGGCCTATTTCCAGACCATGGGCTACGGCACAGGCAGTGGCAGGTTCAAGGTTTTCACGGCAAACTCCTCCGTAAACCAGGATTCCGATATCCGAGGGCTGGATGACAGATTCCGCCAGGGCTTTTTTGCCGGCGGCAATTGCTCCCCTGGAGAGGCTGAAAGACCTGGGCCAAAACCTGCGTTCGCGAATACCGGTAAGGGCTTCCAACTGTCCTTTTTGAAGGTGCAACCGCTGGTAAACAGGCTGTAGCTGTTCTTCAAGTTCTTCTGAGGTTATGACCTGGGGAGCAAGCTCGTAACCGAAGCTGTCCAGGCAGACTTTTCCAAAACGCATCACTCTATCTCCTTAACATACGGATGCCAAAAGATCTCATTTCGTAGATATAGAGGTCATCGACCTTTACCCAACCGTCTGCGAACACCGCCGGTTCGGGACCCTCTTCCACGGCTGTAATGGCTGCTTCAACAGTCATAAGCCGGTTTTGAGGAACGACCTGACCGCGGTAAATCCAGTGATGTTCAAACCGGCTTGTCATCACCGGATGGTGGCTTTCTGAAGTGTGAGGCCAATTCTTTTTTATCCAGAATTTGAGCAGCTGGATAAAAGCCTCAATACCCAGTGATCCCGGGCATACCGGGTCCTGGTAAAAATGAGCCTTGAAAAACCACTGTTCGGGATCTATCGGTTTGCTTGCCCGCAGAAAGCCCAATTTTGCAGGACCTCCACTGGGCAGGTAAAGTTCGATGCGGTCTATCATCAACAGGGCCCCGGAGGGAAGCTCCCAGGAGCCCTCAAATGGACGGTAATGTTGGGCTTCATTCGGATTGAAGGGCGGCTCAAGGGGCAGGGCAACCGGGGTTGATTCCTGGACGGTTACGGAAGTGTCTTTTCCCATTATGTCTGATTTTCTCAGACCAACCTGGTTGGCCAATGTTTCAGCGGTAAAAAAGCCAAAATAGGTGTTGCCGCTGTAAACCATTTCCCTTCCTTGCAGGACCTGGAAATCGAAATGCTCAATTATCATTTCAGCGGCCTCATTTACCCTGGTTAATCGGCTGCGCATAAACAGGGTTTGGCGTTTGGGCCAAACCGGCCGATGAAAGACGGCGGTACCGCCAAGGTTACGGAATTTAAGGTCATTTTCACTATGCAGTGCCGAACCAAGGTAAGCAGCCAGCCAGCCGCATGGTTGGAGGGCAATTTCCAGCAGAACGCAAAAAGGCATGCTGCCACTGCGGTCAGCTTTGAAATACCAGTCGTCAGCCCTCACGTCGTATTGTGCAGTTATCCAACCTCCGGGTTTCAAAATCCATGGTTCAGGTTCAACCTCAACGATCCGGTGGATAAAGCTGTATGGCGGACCGGGCAGCCTGGCAATAACTCTTTTCCTGTCGAAAATTTCATAGGGCTTGCCAAAAGCCCTGGACGGACTGCCAAATGCAAATTCAAGGATATGTTGCGGGCCGTAAATCATACCCGGTTGACTCTTGGGGTCTTGTGATGTCTTTCCGGAGGAGGTAATAACCTTACGTTGTTTTTGCCAGAAGCGCTCTATCTGTTGGCGACTACAGCCTGTTATTTTCAGGGACATGTCTTCGAAATAAACAATGTGGTGGCCATCGGCAAACATGTGGGCATCTGCCAGCACGTAAGGTTCAGGGTTGTAACCGATCTCCTTTATGTCAATTTGATAAACTACCTTTCCGGTATCAGGTGTTACAGGGCCCCTGCATCTCAGCACCGCCTGGTTTTCAAGCACCGGTTCCAGGGCCACCTGGTTGTTATCCACTACCCATCCCAATCGCAGCAAAAAAATTCGTAAAGTGTGGCTGCAGCATTCATACATAAGGGTTCCGGGCATGACCATATCGTCAGGAAAATGGCAGGTGAGAAACCAATCATCGGGATGGATGTCGGCTTCAGCCTTGATGGTTCCCAGGCCGAAACGCCCTCCTGTCGGATCAAGTTCAATCACCCTGTCGACCAGCTTCATTCTGCCCGAGGGAAGCACAAGGGCGTTTTGAAGCCGTATGTTTTCGAAAGGACTTCCAAAACAACCACAAAGGTCTCCCTGCCGCAATGCTTTCAACTGGCTTTTGGAGTATGATTCTTTTTTCATGGCGACAAGAGGCTTAAAATCTCCGGTCAGTCGACCCTTGCTGAATTGTTTTTCATCTTCTGTAAGGATTATACCGCCTGATTCCTGTACTTCCCTGGGCGTGAAAAAACCTGCACAGCCGTCTGTCATGGTTATTAAAGGTTCAGTTCCGATAAAGCCTTTAAAGCGGAAGAAGAAAAGCCAGGTTTTTCCCTGCCTGACGAATTTATCGATGTTGATTCGGTACTGGATAGTATCTCCAGGTTGGGGAAGCCCGCGGTGAAAACGTATTTTGGCATCAAGGAGGCGGTAGGCACGTTTTCCCTGGACTTGGTGATCAATCCCAAGATAGCTGCAAAGAAACAGGTCGGCCTGGCCGGCCTCGACCGCTATACAGACCGGAACACGGCCACCATCAAGGTACCAGGCATCATGCTTGACATCATGTTCGGTCACGAGGCTTCCTGAAGAAAGTGATAATTTCTGACCTTTTACTTCCAGGATACGGTCGACAAGCATCAAGGGTTCGGCCGGCAGACGTACTCTGACCGGGTAAGTGTCAACAACGGCAAACTCTGGTCCAAGGACCGCGGCTACCGAGCCAGTGGCAAATTCGAGACACTGGTTGCGATCAAAAGCGATTTGTCTGACAGGTTTTTCGGAAGAAAAAGTATTTTCGTTTTCTTGTAATGAAGTAGAATCTGGATGATTGCAAGTGGTTTCTACTGTCTTTGCAATGGAACGCGAAATATTAGCTGAAAAGTCTAAAAACCGACGATGGGCCTCGGCGGTAGCAGAG
>JALVQM010000094.1 GCA_027025615.1 Desulfobacteraceae bacterium
CATCTCAGGATGGTATGGCCCGGTGTCATGGAGCAGGAACCGTTTGTCGTAAAGAAAGCCCGTCTTTTTCATCAAACCCCGTCCCCCTGCATGTAAAAACAAAAAAGCCGGCGCTGCACCCCGCCATGATGCCAACCTATAATAGCCATTACGATAGGTTGATTCAAATCGGCTGTCTACAACTTTTTTGAAAAGCCATCATTTCAAAAGCCGGCGCTTTTTGCCTGTTCAGCAGGTTAAATCTTTCTTGCCAAAACATCAGGAAATAATTTTATCAAAAATCTTCCAGGCCGCTTTCATGGCCGGATTGTCGGCATCGATTTCTATTGTAGGTTTGCCATCGAAATCAAACTGGTAGACTGTTTTGTCCTCAGGGATGATACCTGCCAGTTCCAGACCCTCTTTTTCCAGCATCTCCATTACTTGCCGCCCGGGATCTTCCTTGGCGCGGTTAATTATCAGATAGCTCTTGCCGACACCTATATTCAGATCCCTGGCCAGTTTGTTGATGCGCAATCCGGCCTGCAAGCCCCGCCGGCTGCTGTCGGTTATTATCAGAAGAACATCCACGTTGCTGGTTGTAAGCCGGCTGATATGTTCCATTCCGGCCTCGTTATCCATGACCACATAAGAATAATTGCCCACCAGCCGCTCCAGAAAGCCAGTCAACAAGGTGTTGGCTGCACAATAGCAACCCGCGCCTTCCGGCTGTCCCATGACCACCAGATCAAAGCCCTCTTCCTCGGCCACTGCTTCTTCCAGGCGCATTGACATGAAAACGTCCTTGGTCATCCCAGGGGGAACCTTGCCTTTTTTCATATCTTCACGGGCATTGCCAAGGGTATCCTTGACGGTCAGACCCAGAACTTCGTTCAGGTTTGCATTGCTATCGGCATCCACTGCCAGGACAGGGGTCCTGCCCTTGGTAACCAGGTACTTGATAAGCATTCCGGCCACGGTGGTTTTCCCGGTACCGCCCTTGCCGGCCAGCGCAATTGAAAATGGCATATCGATTTTTCCTTCCTAAATTACAATTCAGACTTAATCACTCTCACAAATTTTTCCCTAAGCAACAAAACTTATCATTGTTTGCGAATATGGCAAGTCCATTTTCTGCATGCGGTCCAGTCCGGCTTGCTTTGGCCCCGGCCCTGTGTTAGCTTTAAATCAATACACCAACGGTCATGCTTGGCTTTTACCTACCACAACCTGATTTTGAAACCGGCACAAGGAGGTCGTTATGTTAGATATGGTCAAAAAAAGCATGCTGGCCGGTATCGGACTGGCCCTTAAAACCTGGGACGAGGTCGAAGACTTTGCCCGTGATCTGCAAAAAAGAGGCCGGATGACTGAAAAGGAAGGCCGCAAATTTCTGGACGAACTGCAACAGCGTTACCAGGATGTCCAGTCAAAACTGGAGAAAAGGGTCGAGGAAAGTGTGCGTGCTTTTCTGAAAAAAGCCGATGTTGTGACTTCCGATGAACTCAAGGGATTGAAAAAAGAAATCCGGGAACTGAAACAGGTAGTCGCCTCTTTGACTGAAAAATCCAGTTAACTTCGCAACTCATGATAAGTATCCGTAAAATCGGGGTTATCGGACGCACTTACCGTCATCTGAACCGTTACCGCCAGATCCTGGCCACTTTGTTCAAGTACGGTTTTGGCGACTTGGTGGAACTGCTCAAAATAGAGCAATACATAGAGATAGGCCTCCAGTTGATATCCAAGAAAAGACGGGAACGGCTGGAAAAGCTTTCCCGTGCCCAACGGGTGCGAATGGCCCTGGAAGAACTTGGGCCCACCTATATCAAGTTGGGACAGATCCTGTCAGCCAGGCCGGACCTGGTTCCGGTGGAGTTCATCCGTGAGTTTGAAAAGTTACAGGACAAAGTGGCCCCGGTCGATTTCAGTAAAATAAAAGAAATAATCGAAACCGAGCTTGGCCAGCCGCTGGAAAATGTTTTTCAATCGGTGGACCCTGACCCAAAGGCTTCGGCCTCCATCGGCCAGGTCCACCAGGGACTGCTTACAAGTGGTGAAAAGGTAGCCATCAAAGTTCAGCGCCCGGCCATCGAAAAAATTATCGAAATCGACCTTGAAATCATGCTCCATTTAGCCACCCTCATGGAACGTCACATAGAGGAGCTTGCATTTCACCGGCCGGTAACCATAGTAGAAGAATTTGCCCGCACCATCGAAAAAGAACTTGATTACACGATTGAAGCCTCAAGCATGGAGCGGGTATCGGCCCAGTTCCTTTCAAAGCCCACAGTTTACATTCCCAAGGTTTACCGCGATTTTAGCACCAGAAAAGTTTTAACCAGTGAATATATCGAGGGTATC
Organism: Desulfobacteraceae bacterium; assembly: GCA_027025615.1. GTDB lineage: Bacteria > Desulfobacterota > Desulfobacteria > Desulfobacterales > Desulfosarcinaceae > JALVQM01. Next base: position 2,344 of record JALVQM010000094.1, read on the forward strand.
AAGATCAACGATATAGATGCCCTCAAAACCGCCGGCCTGGATCTGGAAAAGTTGACCAACCTGGGCACCGAAATCGTCCTGTCCCAGGTACTGGAGTTTGGCTTTTTCCACGCCGATCCCCATCCCGGCAACATTTTTGCTTTACCCGGCAACGTAATCTGTCTGCTGGATTTCGGAATGATGGGAGCCGTTGACCGTGGACGGAGGGAACAGTTTGTCGATCTGATTGACTGTATAGTCCGGCATGACGAAGCCCGGGCGGCACAGATCCTGCTGCGGTTTACAAGCTGGGAAGAAGAACCTGATATCCGGCGCTTGGAAATAGACGTGGCCGATTTCATCGGCCGCCACCTCTACAAACCCCTCAAGGATATAGAAATAGGCAAACTGCTGCAACACTTGCTGGAAATCGCTTCAAATCACAGGATGCGGATACCGCCCGATATTTTTCTCATGTTCAAGGCGCTGGCCACGGTGGAAGGAGTGGCCAGGCGGCTGAATCCAACTTTCGATTTTTTTTCCAAGGCACAACCATTTATCAAGAAAGTCAAACTGGCCCGCATCTCTCCTTCCCGTGTCACCAGCGACATTTTTCAAATCCTGGAAAACACTTATGAATTCATGGTCGATTTTCCCAAGGATTTGCTTGAAATCGCCAGGTCTATCCGGCAGCGGAAGCTGTCGGTCACCCTGGTTCTCAAGGACATGCAAACCATGCTGGCTACCCATGATCAGATCAGCAACCGGATAGCCTTTGCCATTATCATAGCGTCCCTGATCATTGGATCGGCCCTGATTGTAATCTCCAACACTCCACCGCTTTTTTACGGCATTTCCATGATCGGCATCATCGGTTTTCTGGCTGCCGCCGTAATGGGAATCTGGCTGCTGGTGGCCATAATCAAAAAGGGCCGCCTCTGATTATAGAACACTGCACCGGCTAGACTATTGTGTAGCCAGGCCCTTCCCCGCCTTCAGGACATTTCCAGGTAATATTGGCGTAAGGATCCTTGATATCGCAGGTCTTGCAGTGAAAACAATTTGAAGGGTTGAGCTTTATCCGCGGCTTGCCCCCGGAGTCCTGCTCCAGCTCGTAAACATTGCCAGGGCAAAAACGGGTACATGGGCAGCGGTAAAGAGGATAACATTTTTCTACACAAATGTTGTGATCGTGAATCACCAAGTGGCAAGGCTCATCTTCCCGGTGCATGGTTTTGGACAGATAAACCCCGGTGAGCTTGTCCACTACAAGGCTGCCGTCGTAAACATCCTTGGGAAGCTGCCTGGGTGTTCCGGAAGCCGGTTTCAGGCTTCGGCGGTCTTCCTTCAGGAGCATGGGGTCCTGGAGCCCACGGCCATTTGTCAGGTATTGGGCCCCCAGGTGAATCAGCTTGGCAAGCGATTTTTTGGCCAGGGCCTGGGCAAAATTGCGGCCTTCGAAAAGCTCCTCCATTACCCATGATTTTTCCAGCCGCCGCCGGTAGTCTTCCAGCCTTGTACGGCTGAAATCACCAGCCCCAAGGGCCTCGAAAGCTGTTTCGGCAGCCAGCATGGCCGATTTCATCGCCACGTGAATACCTTTCAGGGCCGGGGTGTTATGCATCGAAGCGCAACCGCCCACCAGCATGGCTCCATCAATGGCCAACTGAGGCAAAGTGTAATAACCACCTGTACTGACCGTACGGGCTCCTTGTTCAACCACTTTCCCCCCGGCGATTATCCGGGATACAAAAGGATGCCGTTTGAAACGAATAAACATCTCGTAAGGATCTATGAAGGGATCCTCGTAACACAGGGCAGTAAAGTAACCTATGGCCAGTTGCCGGTTGTCCATCCGGTAGCAGAACCCGCCCCCGGGAACGTTCCAGCCCAGGGGAAAGCCCATAAAATGCATCACATTGAAGCAAGCGTCTTCCAGGAATCCATTGGGTTGTTCGAACTTGATCACTTCTTTTATACCGGTTTCATAGACAGGCGGCAGTTTTCCGTCGTAAAGGTTTAGTTTGGCTGCCAGCTCCTTTACCAGGCTGCCGCGGGCCCCTTCAGCAAAAATGGTCACTTTGGCACCAAGATCGATACCCGGCTCAAAATTCGACTTGGGATTACCGTCTTTGTCCAAACCCTTGTCACCTGTACGGATACCGGTTACTGTCCGGCCATCCTGAGCGTACAGAATCCGGCTGCCGGCAAAGCCGGGGAAAATATTGACTCCCATGGCCTCTGCCTGTTGGCCGAGCCAGCTGCTGAACTTGGCCAGGCTGATGATATAAAAGCCTTCGTTATGCAAGTAACGCGGTACAAACGGAATCTTCCAGGCCTTGTCAGGTATCAGGTAAAAAAGGGCATCACCCTGGACCCGGCCATCGACCGGACAGCCATTTTCCACATAATCCGGAAGAAGTTCTTCCAGGGCCCTTGGATTAATTATGGCACCGCTCACCGCATGGGATCCGATTTCGGCGCCTTTCTCAATAAGGGCCACTTCGAGCTCCCGGCCGGCCGCCCGGGCCTTCTGCATCAGGCGAATTGCTGCCGCCAGACCGGCTGGTCCTCCGCCCACGATGACCACATCAAAATCGATCCGCTCGTAGTCCGTCGTCATGCTGGCAAATCCTCATTTTGGGTTTTATACCTGCCTAAAATACAGATATTCATAGATAGAAAATTGCGATACCATAGAAATGGTCCGGTTGTAAACATCCCCTGCCAGACGCCAGAAACTGCCTTGGTCCTGCCCCGGACTGCTTGTCTCAGGCTGTCGGCCAATAATTAAAAACCGCGACACAAACCTCCGTCAACCAGTATGTTACGACCGGTTATGTATCCTGCCTCGCCGGACAACAGGAAGGCCACCGTCCCGGCAATTTCGTTGACCGAGGCCGGTCTTTTCATGGGAATCGAGGCCATGGTCTGCTCATCAACAGGATAGGTTTCCACAAAGCCAGGCAGCACATTGTTCATCCTGATACCGTCAGCTGCATAACGATCCGCAAACAACTTGGCATAAGCACCCAGGGCGGCTCTGAAACAGGATGATACCGGAAAAGCCTCCTGGGGCTCACAGGCGCCAAAGGAAGAAATGTTTACAATCGCTCCCCGGCCTTGGCGTAACATCCGGGGAACAACCAGGCGGGCCATGCGCACAACGTTCATAAATACAAGTTCGAGGCCCTGATGCCACTGGTCATCGGCAATCTTCAGCAGGTTTCCCTTGGGTGGATGGCCGGTGTTGTTAACCACAGCATCGATCCGGCCCCCATGTTCCAGGGCGGCATTTACACAGGTTTCCAGATCAGCCTGGCTGGCAACCGAACCCTGCACCGGCAGGGCATCGATTTGGCGGGCCAGCTCAAAAATCTGCTTCGAGCTTGAAAAAACCACAAGCTTCCAGCCGTCTTCGGCTAATCTCCTGGCGCAGGCCGCCCCTATCCCTTTACTGGCAGCGGTAACTATTGCAACTCGTGTAGGTGCCAAACCACCCTCCTTTACCGGCTTTTGTTTGAGAGATGTCAAACCAGGCCGGCTTCGGCAATCGGCCTGTTTTCCAGGATCCGGACAGGATCGAAAACCTTCAGATCCAGGCTCACCGCCAGGCCGAGAATTATCTCGGCAAGGTAACGTCCAACTGCCGGAGCCTGCTGCAAACCATGACCGGAAAAACCGTTTGCCAGGTAGAAACCTTCGGTTTCCGGCCACTGGCCCACTATGGCATTGCTGTCCAGGGTATTGACCGCATAAAGTCCGGCCCATCCGCGGACAAGTTTCAACCTGTCGAAAGCCGGCACAAACTCGTAAAGCTCCGGCCAAAGAACCTCGTAAAAGCGCTTGTCGTCCCAATCAAAACTGAAGCCCACCTGGTCTTCGTCCATTGATTTACCCAACAGGATCAAGCCACCGGTTTCCGTTCTAAAATACAAACCCGAAGGCAAAACCGTAAGGGGCAGAGGACCATCCGGCTTGACGGCGCTGTCAAGGGCAAATACCTGGCGCATTACAGGTTTGACCGGGAGTTTGACTCCGGCTGTCTCCGCTATCCTGGAGCACCAGGCGCCGGCGCAGTTTATTATCACCGAAGATGCAATCCTGGCCCCGGAAGCCAGCTGTACCCCTTCCACCTTGCCCTGGTGCACTTCGATGGTCTTGACCTCGTCGGCAAGGTAGACCGCACCTTGGTGCCTGGCCTTTGCCCGGTATCCCATAAGAACCCCGTAAGCATCAAAATGCCCGTCGTCCGGGCCGAAAGTACCCCCAAGAAAATTTTCAACTTCATAAAGCGGATATTGGGCTTTTATGG
>JALVQM010000095.1 GCA_027025615.1 Desulfobacteraceae bacterium
GTAAAAACCGTCAGCCGGGGCAGGCGGGAACGCTGCACGGCCCGCCAGGCCTTTTCAATCTGCCGGTTTTTGGATTCAGAACCCGCCAGGCTGGCCAGTTCCTGTTCAACACTCAGGTTGTCAGCGGCCACCAGCAAGCGGATAACCCAGTCCGTATCTTTTACAGCTTCCAGCTTTAGGGCGACCAGGCAGGCGCAAGCCAGGTCATCTTCATGGACCACCACGAAGTGAGTATAACCCTGCTCACGGGCAATCTCGAAGCCTGCCTGAAGATGAACGGCTGCAGCAGCTTCGTGGCCGGCGGAATAATAGTTCAGCCCAAGGAACAGGTAAACATCGGCCATCAGGGCATCGCTGCCGATATGCCGGGCATAATCAAGGGCCTGGTTAAACAGCGAGTCGGCCTTCCTGTGGTCTGCCTGAAGGTAAGCTGCAATCCCCAGGGCCTTGACGGCGGCATGGTATTGGAATTCAGAGCGCAAGGGACCTTTGGCAAAAATGTCGGCCGATTCCCTGAGGTACCTGAGTCCATCTGCCACCCCGGCCCGGTAATAGGCGCAAAAACCCAGGAAAAGCAAAGCAATAGCCCTGCTGAAACTGCCCTCCTGGCAGGTACGCAACCAGGACTGGAGAATGGCCTCGGCCTCGGCGGACCTGCCTATGCGTGGATAGAGCAGGCACCTGTAAATCATCAGCCAGGTGTGGAAATGGTAAAACCCGTAATCTTCAATTGCCTTTTCAAGCCGCTCCAGTCCGGCCAGGGCCTTGTCTCCCTTCCCCTGGTAAATGTGCATAACGCAATCGGTACTGATGTGAAAAGTCCGCAATTCTTCCGAACACGCAGGCAGCAGAGCTACCAGGCGGGCATCTATTTCTGCGGCCCGCTCAAAGTGCCCCAGGTAAATTTCAACCAGTTTTTGCAAAGCCAGGGCATAAGCACAAATCTCGGTATTGCCCTCTTTGTGGCCTATCAGGTAAGCTGTACGACTGGCATCCAGGCCGGTAGTAAAATCACCTACCCCCCTTATGGTGGCATATCCCAGCTGAAGCCACAGTTGGGCCTGGACCACGGGCCGCACCTGCGCAGGTGGATTATTTAGCAGTTCCAGGGCATTGGCGATAAGATCGTCTATTGGAATCAGGCTATATCCCAACAAGAGTGCGGTTTCTATCAAAAACGCCAGGGCGATGATCCGACCATTGTAATCATTGCCGACGGTAAAAAGCTCCAGGCAGTGACAAAGCTGCTTCATGGAAAGCTCGCCGTCCTGGGGTCTGATGACAACCGAGTGGTAAAGCAGCAGCCAGGGCAGCTTCAGGCGATCGTCCTCGGGAATTTTTTCAAGATATGCTTTCAGCCTGGAAAGCTGGCCGCGCTTTACCATCTGCATACCTATCAGCGAAATGGCCCGCTCAGCCCTGTCAAATGATCTGGCTTCAATGTAATAAGGAAGACTTATTTCCGGGCGATCGGTCTGCAGATAATAGTCGGCGGCTTTCAATAAAAGCTGACTCTGCAACTGTTTATTGAGTTCATTGGCATGCTTATGTAAAAGATAACGGCGGAAAAGTTGGTGATAGCGATAAAAAATCTCCCCTTTTTCAGAAACGTAGTGTTGGATGAAAAATGTTTCGGTTGATAATTTATCCAGGATCATTGCCGAATTATCTGCGTCCAGCACCGAATCAATGCAGGCCGGTTCAAGGGTCTCCAAAAAGGCGGTTCTTATCAGAAAGTCCTGCAGCTCCTGATCAATGCTCTGAAAAACTTCCTCGCTGAAAAAGGCGTACAGTTCCTGGGCAACGGCCCATTCAAGCTTTGATTGAAAAAGCTCACGCCCGGCCCGCGATTGGGACCTGGCCAGCCACTGGGCGAAGATTATCACCCCGCTTATCCAGCCCTCTGTAACAGATTGTATCTGCTTCAAAATGTTGTCTTCGAGGGTCAGGTTGTAAGCCGATTCGAGAAATGCCCTGGTTTCAGGTTCCCTGAAAGCCAGTTGACGGTTATCTATTACCAGGGCCTGGTTTGCGATCTTCATTTTTTGAAGTTTCAAAGGTGGCCTTTTGCGGGAAGCCATGAGGAACTTGCTTTTTGGGGGAGCCCACCGGACAATCT
>JALVQM010000096.1 GCA_027025615.1 Desulfobacteraceae bacterium
CCTTATAGGAATATAGTTGCAATGAGCATAGGGAAGATGTTTTGTTACACGTTTGTGTTTTTGGGTTGTATGAATAGCTGTTTGTGTGAAACTCCTTGGGTTATCACACCGTTTATACCTCACCTGAAAAAAGATCTCTTATTGGATTTTTGTAAACAGTAAAAAGAAGGAATATTATAAGAAAATGAAAAATGGCTGTGAGGTAGTTCTTTCTAAAATTATTGATGGAGAACTCGTTAGCCTGCTTGGAATTTCCAATTTACGTGAATGAGTAAATAATGAAAGTCTGGATGATGGTTTGGAGCTATTGGCCGGGACCTCAGGGAGGGGCCGAGCGGCAGTGCAGGTTGATCTGTCCTTTCCTGAATAAGTACAATATAAGGTGTACGGTTGTAACGGCATGGCTGTCTTGGAAATCCCAGAAAGCCGAATTGGATGGAGATATTGCAATACAACGTATTGGGTATTTTATTCCCATTTTTACTACGATTTGTAGTGGAATCAATTATGTGATAAGAAAAGTGTCCAAAAGTGATTTTACTAATTTTGATGAAAGAATACATAAGTATTCATTTTGGCTTGGCTTACCTTTTGTATGGTTTTCTCGCCTGTTTTTTATGTTGGAGTTTTTTCTTTATGGCTGGTTGAACAGGAAAGAAGTTGATGTTATACACGTTTATGAGACAGGGTGGCTTGCCGGTCTGGGGGTTCTTTTTGGGAAAATATTTAAAGTCAAGGTTGTATGTCGAGAAGCAACTTATCCTCCATTTCCAATTATTGGGTGGGATGTTCCTTTTTTTTGGGTCTTGAAAAAAGTAAGAAAAAAAACGAACTTGATAGCACTAAATTCACACGTAAAAAATGAAATGATTGCTGTCGGATGTTCTGAGAATCAAATTTCTGTGATACCAAATGCTGTTGTTTTGCCTGAAGGATTGGCAACACCAGATACTTCAAAAATAGTATTGTATGTCGGTAATTTTAGTCAGGGGGCATATTTAAAAGGGTTTGATGTTATTTTTAATAGTTGGCAAATAGTTCAACAAAACAGACCTGACTTGAAGCTTGTTATGGCTGGTGGTGGAGATAGCAGTACCTGGAAAAATCTGGTTAACGAATTGGGGATAGATAGCTCTGTTATTTTTAAGGGGTTTGTGAAAAAACCAGAGGCATTATATCGGAAGGCCGGATTGATGATCCTTCCGTCGAGAGTGGAAGGTATGTCCAATGCCTTGCTTGAAGCTATGAGTTTTGGTTTGCCGGTAGTTGTTTCTGATATTCCTGCAAATCGTGCAGTAGTGGAAAATGGCAAAAGTGGGGTGTTGGTAAAAGTAGAAGATGAACAGGTACTTGCAGATGGGATCATACAGATGATGGAAAATCCTGAAATGCGTAGTAGCTATGGGCTGCGTGGAAGGAATATTATCGAAGAACGTTTTCAACCTGATGCTGTTTCGAGGGATTTAGTTTCCCTGTATAGTCAATTGACAGGACTCACGTCTCCCTCCCGATAACTAGTCAATATAGTAATGAAAATGATCGACACAGAAGATATCCCATTGTGTGTGGATTTGGATGGAACTTTATTGCGCACTGACACTCTATATGAGTCGCTTTGTGCGATAGTCAGTCAAAAACCATCTAAATTATTGCTTGTTGTTGCCGCACTATTTCAAGGCCGTGCTTTCTTTAAGGATGCCGTAGCGGATATACTTGTTCCTGAAATTGAATCGTTGCCAGTAAACAGAGACGTGCTGGAATGGCTTACACAAGAGCACGCTTCTGGACGTACACTGGTGTTAGTAACTGCAGCTAGTTATAGAGTGGCCAACAAGGTGGCGGAACAATATGATATTTTCTCCAAAGTGATTGCCAGCGATAAAAACTGTAACGTAAAAGCAGAGAAAAAGGCTAAAGTGTTAGTTACGTTATATGGCACAGAAGGTTTTGATTACGCTGGTGATTCGAAGGCAGACTTTGCCGTATGGTGCGAGTCCCGTGAAGCTGTGGTGGTTGGCAATCCCAGGTTCATTGCTTCGGTAAAGAATGTTTCCAGTGTAGCGAAGAGCTTTTTACGCAAGGACAATTATTTGTTTGAGGTGATAAAAGCGTTAAGAT
>JALVQM010000097.1 GCA_027025615.1 Desulfobacteraceae bacterium
CAAGTAAATACCCTGTGGCCTGTCCAGATCGATGTATGTGGCCAATTCAAAAGATGTTGCCATACCTGCGGGGCAGGTATGGCGGCAGCTACACGCAGTTTGCCTGTTGATTTAAGAAACAGCCTGATTTTTCATCCCTCCCCAAGTCCGACAGGCTCCTGAAAGCTGGTTCGTTGCAGGGCAGTTCAGACAGTCTCTGAGCGGTTGTCATGATGGCTTCATTATTAGAACACCTCAATTAATTTCTGCTGTGACCCGATCAATGGGTGCCGGCCGCAGGGATGCGGCCGTCAAGCGTACTGGGATAATGGTATTGACAAGGTGAATGTTAAGCATGAGAGGGTGCCCTGGGGCACAGTGGCCCATTGATTGGGTCACAGCAGCAGTTTATAGAGGCTCCCCTGAATAGCAATGTCCTGATTTAGCCCCGGTTTTCCTGAAAATCTAACCGTGTGCAACCCAGATGACAGATAAGCGCGCAGAAAAGATTTAGGGTACAGGCAAGTGTAAACCAGCTTGCCCGGGGGTGGAATCAATGTTCGAAATAATTCCCGTCAATGACAAGGATATCATTGCCTTCAAGGCGACTGGCAAGCTAACCGATGCGGATTACAGGGCTTTTATACCTGAACTGGAAAAGTTGATCCGGCAATCGGGGCGTGTCTCACTGTACGTCGAACTGGAAGATTTCCAGGGCTGGGAAGTAAAAGCGGCCCTGGATGACCTGCGATTTGGTTTACAACACGACAAGGATTTCAAACGTATCGCTATTGTTGGAGATAATGGCTGGGAGCACTCTGGTGTGGGCCTGGCGAACCTTTTTACCCGAACGAAGATACGTTACTTCAGTAAGGACGATGCAAAGGCAGCCTGGGACTGGTTACGGGAAACGCAGGAGAAGCAGATGCCAGTGAAACCGGTCAAGCCCTATCGACACATCCTGCTGGCTACAGATTTTTCAGCGTATTCGGAACTTGCTGCACAGCGAGCTATCGAGTTGTCCCGGCAGTATGATGCCCGGCTCGAGGTGTTGCATATCATCGAAGAAGTTGCAATTTATACTGATCTTTATGACCCGGTAATTGCCGATATCCCGTTGCAGGACGAGGCGCTGAAAGAGCAGGCGGATAACAGCATGAAAAAATTTATCGAAAGGACCGGGTTGCCAGAAGAGATCAGTCGGCATGTGGAATGGGGCAGGCCAAAATGGTCGATAGTATCCTGGGCAAGGGAAAATGAAGTAGACCTGATCGTGTTGGGTTTGCACGGCCGGCACGGACTCGCTCGCCTTCTGGGGTCGGTGAGCAGTGGCGTGCTGCACCAGTCGTCCTGTGATGTGCTGGTTGTAAAATCATAAACTGATCCCCATTACCTGACTACAGGTGGTTATCATAATCTGAGGTATTAAGGAGTACGTAATTTACCTGGTACGCTCGACGGAGGCCTCCCTGCCGCCGATGTACTCAGAAAAGACGCATCGGGTAAATTACCTGTCTAGTGGTAATGTGTAACTGTTAAAACAGTAACAGGAGTAAAAGATGACAGAGGTAAAAGAGCAGATTGATCAAATCATTGAAAAATTCAGACAGGAACGCGATGAACTGCGTGTAAGAGCCCACCTCGCAAAAGGTGAATTGCTTGAAGAATGGGAAAAAATAGAAAATAAACTCGGAAAACTTGAATCCAGGGCAAAAGAAATTAAAGCCGCCACAGCGGAAGCCTCAAAAGATATCGCTTCCGCTGCCCAGTTGCTCACTGAGGAATTACGTAAAGGATTCGAGAATATGAGGAAACGTCTATAACCTGTAAGTGGTATAGTCTGGCGACATTGCCCGTTTACCAGCCGCCAGGAGCCAGACTATGCCACGCGCCCAACTCGAAGAAATCCTCGATCGAATCCAGGGCCTGCAGGCCCAGCTGGAGCAGGAATTTGACCGCTTGCTGGCCGAGAAGCGTGCCCAGTTTCAGTATACGCTGGAAAAAGGCCGGGTAATTTTTGACGAGGGAGTACGGGAGCTGCAGCGGCGCTACCGTACCGGGGTCTGGGTCTACCTGCGTAATGCCAGGCTGTCACACATCCTGACCGCACCCGTCATATACAGTGTGGTTTTCCCGT
>JALVQM010000098.1:0-2767 GCA_027025615.1 Desulfobacteraceae bacterium
AGTATTTTCGTTTTCTTGTAATGAAGTAGAATCTGGATGATTGCAAGTGGTTTCTACTGTCTTTGCAATGGAACGCGAAATATTAGCTGAAAAGTCTAAAAACCGACGATGGGCCTCGGCGGTAGCGGAGGTTGAACGCGAAAAATCTGCCAACAGGCGACGGGTAAAATTATCCTCAAGCGGAAGGTGTAGGTTGGCTGCGGAAGTTGTAAAACTATCTGATGTTTCTGATCCAGTCTCAATGACCTTGCCGTCTTCTCGGGGGGTGGAATTTAATTCTTTTGTGTTGAGAGCGGTTTTCAGCAAGGAAGAAAGCTCTATCTGAGATCCAAGAAATTGTCCCACTGGGATGGAAATGAGAGCTTTTTCTGAATTAATTTCGGGTAATGACCCCTGTTTTGAGAATTCAGGCCGGAGGATGGTAGTGTCCAATTCAACTCCAGCGGCTGCAAGGGCGCCTGCGCATTTCAAAACTCCCAGGCGTTCATCTTCTCCACGGCAATTGGCTGCCACCGCAATATGTGGACGATTGCCCAGGATACGTTGAATCATCCTGGTACATGAGTTGCCGGGGCCGATTTCGACAAATATCCGCACGCCATCATTGTAGGCCTGCTCAATAGTACGGGTGAAATCAAAACCACCGATGGCCTGGGCAAGAATGGAGTCAGCCGCACTTGACCTTGAAAGTGAATAACGCCTTGCCCATGCGCAACTGTAAAAATCGACCCCCTTGACAGGCAGGGTTGGGAAAAGGTGCAGGTTTCTGTATGCTTCTGCCACGGGAGCTGCCGCATCGCAATGTACAGCTACCACGCCTTCAAGAAAAAAAGCTTCGCTGCCAAGTTTTTTCAAAACTTTTTCAACTGCCTCGGCAAGTCCACCTATCACGCATTCATCCGGGCTGTTGATAATAAGACGTTTTACGTAAGCCTCGTCGGCAATAACCTTATCTACTTCGGCTGAGGACCGCATGACATGAGCGGCACACCATCTAACATTCACATTGGAGGGGATCTGCCAAGCCTTGCGGACAGATTCGCACGGTCCGTAAAGTTTAGTTGTAAAAAGGTCGCTATCGGCCAGTCTTTTAAGCATTTGTCCCCGATCCGGCCACGCCCCCAAGGCGAAAAGCCCGGAAGATTCTCCCAGACTGTAAGGTATGACTGCATTCGGCCTAATATTCAATTTTAGCATCAACCTGGTCATGATTGATCCGAAAACCACCTGGCCGAAAATCATGTTCAATGGGTTGGCAGCCAGTTCTTGGCGGGCACGGCTTCGCCAGTCACCGTCCCAGCGATTGGACCATGGCACGTAAATATGGGGAAGAAGCTGGTCGTAAAAGCGCTCCGTTTCAGATTCCAGTTCACTGAATACATCGGGCCAGATGATACCGAGACGGCGTCCCATGGAAAGATAGTGATTGCCGGAACCGGGATAAACAAATGCCAGCTTGCCGGATGGCCGCATGCTTTGGTCAAAAAAGCAGAACTTTCCTGGTTTGTCGGAAAATTCGTGCTTGTCTGTTTTTTGCAGCTTGTATTTTGCCTCGCTAACCAACCGGACAAATTCTTCGGGACTCCCGGCCACAATGGATAGGCCGAACTTCACTGAAGATTTTTGCCCGGGGCCGTTGTCAGGCAAGGTCAACTGCTTGATTATCTGCAAGGGAGAAGAAGAGGTTGTCAGGCGGTTTGAAATATTTTCAAGTTTTTTCAGAAGCTGATTGCGACAATCCTCCTTTATAAAAACAAGAAATGGTTCATTGAATGTATCCTGCAGGACAAGGTCGCAGGCGAGCAGGGGACTTGTTGGAGTTTTTTGATTTTCTGGGGGCTGCTCCATGACAAGGTGCATACAATTGGCATCGTTTGTCATGGCCGCTACACATGCCCTGCGGGGGCTGTCAATCTTGTTACGAGGCCAGAAACTTGCAAAACGGGGAAAGTGAAAATCCCTGTCCGCCAAGCCCTTTTCAGATGGTAACCTGTAATTGGGCAAGGGAGCCAACAGCTTGTGGTAAAGACATAAGCTGGCCTTGATTGTCGAAACAAGCCCGGAGCTGCTGCCTGTATGGCCCACAACAGCCTTGGCGGATCCTATGGCAATCGGCTGCTTGGGGGATTTGTCAGTGAAAAAACTTTTCAAGGCGCTTAATTCAACAGAATCTTCTTCCGGCCGTCCACTGCCATGACATTCAAACAGGCTGATTGAAGACGGTTCCAGGGATGCCTCTTTGAAGCCGAGTTTCATTGAACGGATATATGTTTTTTGATCAGGCAACGCCTTGCGGATACCGGGGCCACCAGCGGATCCGATCCCCCGAACCACCGCATAAATCCTGTCACCATCCTGCCGAGCCCTGTCAAGTCTTTTTAGAACAAGCGCAGCTGCTCCTTCTCCAGGGATACTGCCGTCGGCATCCGAATCAAATGGCCGCAGCGTGCCTGATAAAGAAAAAGGTGCCCGGGCAGATAAGGATGCAATATTTCTTGAATCGCAAAAGAGGTCTACCGTGCCTACCAGCATGGTATCCACACTGCCGTTTGCCAGGAAGCCTGCGGCAATTTCCAGGGCCCTGAGGCCGGAAGCCTCTTCTGCTGAAACAACAAAAGATGGTCCCCCAAACCTGAATTCCCTTGCGATTCGGCTGGCAACCATGCCTCCCAAAGCGCCCAAAGTTCGGGTGGAAGTCAGCGGCTGTCCAATTTTTGATTTCAGGTCACTTACAAGCTTGTTTTTTTCATTTTCGGTTAGCTGGATT
>JALVQM010000098.1:2777-6607 GCA_027025615.1 Desulfobacteraceae bacterium
CCGTTCCCGTTGCAGTTCTGGTCGAACGTAAGGGCAGGCCGGCATCTAGAAGAGCCTCGGCGGCAACTTTTAGCATCAGCAGCTGTTGAGGCAGAATATCTTCCAATTCATTGGGAGGTATATTGAAAAAGCCGGACTCCATGTTTACGGTTTCAATGGTTGCGGCTTTGCCAAGTCCACATGTGCGTGTCAGGAAATCTCCTCGAGGGGTTTTGGGAGCTGAAAGGATATCCTGTCCACTGAAAACAGTCCTGCTGAATTGGGTCAGGTTTTTGATTGTTCCAATGCTTACTCCCATTCCGACAATGGCAATTTCAGGAAAAGCGGCCCTGGAATCTGGATTTGAGCAGGCAACCTGACGATAACAGGATTTGGGCTTTGGAGCTGTTTTACCGTTGTACTGTTGCACCAGCAAGTGCGCATTTATGCCTCCAAAGCCAAAGGCACTTACCGCAGCCTTGCGCACCTGACCGTTTTCTACATTCCACGGCTCTACTTCTGTTTGAACTTTGAATTGACTATTATTCAAAGGGTTTTCAGGAGTAAATCGGGTAAAATTCAGAGACGGTGGAAAGCTGGCATTGTCCAAGGCTAAAATAGTTTTTATCAGGCCGGCAGCGCCGGCAGCTGTCAGCAAGTGCCCAATCATGGATTTTATAGAACCTATTCGACATTGACCTTCCTTCCAGGCTGAAGGTCCCCATAGCTTGACCAGGCTTCGGGATTCGGTGGCATCGCCAACCGGGGTTCCAGCACCATGGCATTCAATATATTGAACGTCAGGAGGTGTCCACCGGGCTAGTTTATACGCCTGGTTCATTGCCCGCAGTTGTCCCTCGGTATCAGGCGCCAAAAGGTTGCCGCGCGTGTCATTGGAAAGGCCAACGGCTTTGATTACTCCAAAAACTTTATCTCCATGGGCCATTGCATCGTCTAGACGTTTCAAGGCCAGGATACCGGCACCTTCGCCGACCACCAATCCGTCGGCGGCAATATCAAATGGAGCACAGCGACCTGTTGGTGAAAGGGCCTTCAGCTGAGTGAAACCAATTTGGGTATAAATTGGATCAGGCTTTGAAACACCACCTACCAGGACCAAATCTAATTTGTTGTTTGCCAGCAGGTCACAGCCAAGTTTGACAGAATACAGGGATGACGCACAGGCTGCATCAAGGGTAAAACTGCCGCCCAAAAGTCCGAGAGCCCTTGCGCAAAAAGCAGCCGGCATGCTGGTAACACGTGAATTGATGCTGGAAATATAATCAATATTTTTTTGCCAGGGGGTTAAATCCTGCAACTTGAAAAGGCCGTTACCAATTTCAGAACCGAACAGGTCAAAGGTAAACTTGGAAGTGGTGTCGGTTGGAAGCGCTATGGCAGCCAGTATACACCCCATACGTTTCTTACTGATGCCGGAAGTTTTGCACTCAGAAAATGCCTGTAATCCTGCATCAACGACCCATTGTAAAAGGTTGTTATGCCTGGTAACTGCACTTAGGGGAATATCCAGGTCGAAACTGTTCGGCGTAAAACTATATCCACTGACCAGGCCTGCATTACAGTGAAAACATTTATCAGGATTGTAACTATTGGATAATATATGATTTGTTGGCAGGTTAACATCTTGTTCAGTAAATTGAATAATTCTAGCTTGCTTTTTAACGATATTAGACCAGAACTGGTGAATATTAAAAGCTCCTGGGAAAACAACGCCCATTCCAACAACTGCTATGTTTAAGTCTCTTTCCATTATCAAATTACAAATTTAATCCTATCAAGACGAAAGTTAAAAACGAGCAGGATAAAATAAAAAAGAACCATTTTATTAGGTTAATCAACGCCTTGTTGCCAATTATACATAATTGAGGTCGAACCTTATCCAACTGAAGCAAAACCTGCAAGAGGAAAGCAGGACAGCATGAAAAAATCAGATCCAAACTGTTTTTAATATCAATTCGCCATTTTACTGATAAAGCATAATGCTTATATAATTGACGTATTATAATAAAAATAAATATTATGAGTTGACAAATTATAAGTAAGTGATATTAGAGATATCGTCAAATCCATTACGCACCTTTCCTCCCAAAAATATACTTGTATCTGTAAATAATCAGGTTGGCTATCAGATTAGCGAATAGGTATATTCGACAAAGGAGGAATGAGGATGGAGATACGCAAAAAAATGATTATTGCTTTGGTATCAGCAGCTCTGGTTATGGTAATGAGCCAGGTTCTAATAGCTCAAAATGTCAAGATAGATATAAATTCTGCAACTGTTGAGCAGTTGCAGAATTTAAAATACGTTGGCCCCAAATACGCACAAAGAATAGTCGAATATAGAAATTCTCATGGCCCTTTTAAAAAGGTTGAAGATATAATGAATGTTCCGGGGATCGGGACAAAAATATTTGAAAATAATAAAGACCTCATCTATGTTTCAAGCAAAGCAAAGGCTAAATCTAAAAACAAATAATCAATGTCAGTGATAAGATAGCCAACGCATAAGGCCCTTTCGTTATTTTTTGAGAGGGCCTTTTTAAATTCCAATTGACTTTTACCAAAATATATGTTCAAAGCATGAACACCCAAACCGCCTATCTATTATCTACATTAAAGCGCATCTATTCACTTTAATGCAAGAACGGAACTGACCTGAAATATTTCTAAGACGGCAGGTACTTAAATACAAGTAACTTACCAGGCGGAGCTATACCAAGAGCCAGAGTTGCCTTTTTATGAAAAATCATGACTTGAGAAAATTAAAACTTTTTGAAGCCTTGGCTAACCCGGATATTTTGCCAAGTCAAAGGGAGCTTGCAAGGAGATTAAATGTATCTGTCGGACTGATCAATGCATTTGTAAAGAGGCTGGTAAAAAAAGGGTACATAAAAGTCAGTACGATACCCAAAAACAGAGTACGTTATTTGCTTACGCCTAAAGGATTAATTGAAAAATCACGCTTAACATATCTCTACATTCATAATTCATACATTTATTACAGAAAGGCATGCAATAAATTAGAAGATTTATTTTCAAGGCTTCAGAATGAGGGCGTGGGCAGGATTGCTTTCTATGGCCTGTCTGATGTTGCGGAATTAACCCATCATGTTTTACAAGAAAGTGAAATAATTTTTGCTGGAATCATCGATGAAGATCATGCAGGAGAATTGTTTGCAGGGGAAAAAATCCATAGCATTGCTGAAATAAAATATTTAGAATTTGATCGGCTTCTGATTACAGATTTTAAAAAGGTCAAAATTCTTAAAAATAGATTAAAAAACGATAATTATAATTTTGATTGGATTTATTTGTAACTTAACTTTTTGGGTTTAACCTTTAATAATTACAACGATCATGTTGAGAAAAATTTTAACTCTCCCACAGGTATTTTATCATAATTAATATGAGCAGGGCACGCTTTATCAACAGGGCAGGCAATACATAAAGATTTTTCATTTTTGGAGCTAAAAAGAATGCGATTTGGTGTAATTAATGGATATTTATCTATGGTTAACTGATTTTTTGTTACTTAATATTTTTTTTATGGTTTCTTATTTTATTAAACAGCAATTTCACAGTTGGCTATCACCCGGCGCTTTTTTTTCTCTATTTTGGTATGTAGTCATTCTTTTTATTTTGATATTCGCAAGATCTTATTATATTTCTCCGTTATTCATTTGCTTGTTGATTTTATATACTCTTGGATTTCATATTGGCACTTTATTCGGTTTGAATATAATAAAAAAACTTGTCCTGAAAAAAGACTTATATATTGTCAGGCGATCTGTTTTTATGTATTGGGCAAAACACCAAATAATTATTTTTTC
>JALVQM010000099.1 GCA_027025615.1 Desulfobacteraceae bacterium
GCCTGCAAAGGATGATTATCTGGCAAATATAAATCAAGATGGGGAATCCCTGGTTATGGAGCCTTTTTTTGCGAACTGCGAAACTTTGGCGGCTTAAAAGGGTGGAAAAGGACAAGATTTGGATGCGAATTGTGAGAAAGGCAAATTTTTCTGCTTTCCCTCCAAGAAGGGGGCTGAATTTTGTTTAAGGAAAATGAACCGTTAAGGCGACAAAAGAAACTGAATCTAATTTTTAAAAAAATTAGTCCTTGACAAGCTGGTCAATATGTTCTTAATGGTCTGACCATTCTTTTAGAATTCATGGTTCAGGCCTTCTTTTTTGCAAAACATTCATTGTTAGGGGTTATGGAAAAGATATTTCGTGCTGCCAGGCAAAACCGCATTTTTGAAGACGTTGTGGAACAAATCCAGGAAGCCATCATCAGCGGCAAGCTTGCCGTTGGCGACCGGCTGCCACCGGAGCGCGAATTGCGGGAAATGCTCAAAACCAGCCGCAGCACAATTAGGGAAGCCCTGCGGGTCCTGGAGCAAAAAGGGCTGATCGAGATCAAGCTTGGCACAGGCGGTGGAGCCGTGGTCAAGTCCATCAGCGCCGACAAGGTTATTGAAAGTCTGGACCTGTTGATTCGCTCCCGGCAGGTTTCCCTTGACCACTTGGCCGAGTTCCGCCAGCAGGTCGAAGGTGATGCGGCCGCCCTGGCGGCCTTACGTGCAAAGCCAGAAGATAAGGAACATCTCAAGGACTTGCTGGCTTGGGCCGGGCAGTGTGTAGCCAAAGGTGAAGAAGCAGTGGACGATTTCTTGCTTGCCGACAAAGAAATTCATCTGGCTTTTGCCAGGATCACCCGTAACCCCATCTATATTTCAATACTTAAAACCATCCACGCCAATATTAACCGTTACTTCGAGCGGTTTTTATGTATGCAGGCCCAGGAGATGCAGGAAAACCTGGCTGACCTTGAAGCCATTGTTGATGCGGTGGTTAACGGCCGGGCCGATCTGGCACGTAAACTGAGCCGCCAGCATGTGGATCGCTTCAATTGTTACATGCACGGCAGACACAAGAGGCAGGAATCGAACATTTATTCATGAAACTTTAAAAAGAGCAGCGTTTATGGCCCAACTGGAACTAAAAAATATCAGCGTTCAATTTGGTGGCTTATTGGCCCTGTCAAACCTCAGCTTTTCAATTTCTTCAGGCGAAATCGTGGGCTTGATAGGACCCAATGGTGCCGGGAAAACTACTGTTTTCAACGTGCTGACGGGTGTTTACCAGACATCAGGCGGAGATGTTCTTTTTGAAGGCCGAAGTATTCTGGGCAAAAGACCACACCAAATCCTGGCCATGGGTATTGCCCGTACTTTCCAGAACATTCGGCTTTTTTCAAAAATGACTGCTATTGAAAACGCAATGGTGGCTGTCCATGCCCGTTCCAAGGCAGGAGTTTTCGGCGCTATTTTCCATACCCGTTTTCAAAAGATGGAAGAAGAACAAATTCGGCAGCAGGCATACGAGGCTCTTAAATTCATGGGGGTAGAAGATTATGCCGACACAGTTGCTGATAACCTGCCATACGGACTGCAGAGGAGACTTGAAATAGCCAGGGCTCTGGCTTCCAAACCAAAAGTGCTGCTGCTGGACGAGCCGGCTGCCGGTATGAACCCTGCCGAGAGCCAGGAGTTGATTGAGGATATAGGCCGTATATCCAAACTTGGCATCGACGTCCTGCTGGTGGAGCACGACATGAAAGTCATCATGGAGGTTTGCAATCGTATAGTTTGTGTAGACCATGGCATCAAGATTGCCGAGGGTTTGCCGGAAGAAATCCAGCGCAATCCCAAGGTGATCGAAGCCTATCTCGGCCAACCGGCCGCCAACGCATAACTTTTCAGCAAGGAGGGATTACAGGATGAGGAAAAGAATTCTTTTCACAGCAATTGCGGGACTGGCCCTGGTGGCATTGCTGGCGGCACCGGCCGTCGCTAAGACGCTCAAGATCGGTTCCATGAGTCCCCTTACCGGACCCTATGCTGCCGATGGTAACGACATTGCCAACGGTGTCAGGTGCGCCATCGACATGATCAATGCTTCGGGCGGCGTTCCTGGATACAGCAAGATTGAGCTTTATCCCCAGGATACCGCCTGTGACCCCAAACAGGCTGTCGCCGCTGCCAACAAGCTGATAAATATCGGTGTGGTTGGAGTAATCGGCGCCTATTGTTCTTCTTCCACTATCCCGGCTTCAGAAGCCCTGGCGGAAGAAGATATTATTATGATAACCCCGGCTTCCACCAATGAAAAGGTTACCGAACGCGGCCTGCCTTACATGTTCCGCATGTGTGGCCGTGACGACGACCAGTCAAAAGTTGCCGGTAAATTCATCAAGGAAGCCCTCAAGGCCAAATCGATTTTCATCGTTGATGACAAGACCACCTATTCCCAGGGCTTGGCAGACAATGTCCGCAAGGAATGTGAAAAGCTGGGAATCAAAGTCCTGGGCCATGACCACGTCAACCAGGGTGACAAAGACTTTTCGGCCCTGCTGACCCTGGCCAAGAGCAAAAAGCCGGAAGTCTTCTATATGTGCCTGCAGAACCATTCTTCCGGAAGCCTGATGGCCATCCAGGCCAAGCGCATGGGGCTCAAAGCCAAGATCCTGTCCCAGGATGCGATGTATCATCCCAATTTCATCAAGGTAGCCAAGGACGCAGCCGAAGGAATTTACGTAACCTACGGTTATGTCGACACCAACACCGAGGCTTACAAGAAATACGAGGCACTCTACACCAAGAAGTACGGTGAGATCGGCGCCTATGCAACTTACGCCTATGACGCTGCCACGGTTTTGCTCACCGCCATCAAGAATGCCGGCAGCACCGATCCGGCCAAGGTCAAGGCTGAGATCATGAAAATGAACTTTGAAGGCGCTTCCAAATGGGTCAAGTTCAAGAAAAACGGTGACTCCAGTTCCAACTACATCGTTTTTGAAATCAAAAACGGAAAGTACACCAAGTTCTGGGGACCTGAAAAAGGTTTCTTCTAGGCTCGCATGATGTAGCTGGCCGCCGATGGGCAGCAGCCCATGGCGGCCGGCCTGAACTTCGGATTTTAGCTGGTTTCTTTTAACCTGAAAATACAGAGTGACAATGGAATACTTCATCCAGCAGCTCATAAACGGCATCACCCTCGGTGGGGTCTATGCCCTGATTGCCCTAGGCTATACCATGGTCTACGGTGTGATTCAGTTGATCAATTTCGCCCACGGTGAATTTTTTGCGGCCGGTGGTTACATGGGGGTCATTTTGCTCAACTGGTTCATCGGCAGGGGATATATGGCAACCCATCCCATGCTTTGCATGACCGCTTCGATTTTGTTGACCATGGGATACTGCGCATTTCTGGCCATGGGAGTAGAAAAAATTGCTTACAAACCGCTTCGCAGCGCATCCCGCCTGGCGGTTTTACTGTCAGCCCTGGGTATGTCGATTTTCCTCCAGAACGCCATGATGTTGACCCAGGGTGTTTTCGATATGCCGTATCCGATTGAGCTGGCTCAGGGATCATTGACCGTCGGCGGGATTACCGTAAGCTACCTGCAGGTAATAATAGTGTTCTTTACTGTGATTCTCCTGGTAGGGCTGAACTTGCTGGTATTTAAAACACGCGTAGGGATGGCCATGCGGGCGACCGCCCAGGACAAGGTTATGTCTTCCCTTGTGGCCATAAGCAGCAACCGGATAATATCCTTGACCTTTGCCGTTGGCGCCGGACTGGCCGCCGCCGCAGGTATCATGGTCGGTTTCTATTATGGATCGGTCCGATACGACATGGGGTTTGTGCCCGGTATTAAGGCTTTTGCCGCCGCCGTCCTGGGTGGAATCGGCAATATCACCGGTGCCATGCTGGGCGGACTGATAATCGGAATGGTCGAGGTTTTTGGGGCCGGCTACATTTCCGGCCAATACAAGGATGTATTTGCATTCATTATTCTAATTGCCGTGCTCTATTTTAAGCCGACCGGCATAATGGGCGAGAACGTCGATGATACGCGAGTTTAAAAAAATAGGCAAAATATATGTCTTTGGGATGCTGTGGCTCCTGGGCCTGATCTGGCCCATGGTGGGTATCCACAAGGACGGCAGCTTTAGCTTTGGCCGGGCATTCACCATCTGGGGCTATGTGGTGTTCGGCACCCTGATTTGTCTGGTCTTGTACTTGTTGAACAAGGCTGGTTATTTGACCAAGGTGACCGGGCCCCTGGGGAAACTGCGCAGCAGTCTGGCTGGACAGGCCCAGGCGGTTCCTACCTGGATCTGGGTACTGGCGGCCCTGGTCATGGCCCTGATCTATCCTCTTTTGACCGCCCGTTACGCCCACGACGTGGCTATCCAGGTTTTGATTTACATCAGCCTTGGCCTTGGGCTCAACGTGGTTGTAGGCCTGGCAGGCCTGCTGGACCTTGGATATATCGCATTTTACGGGGTGGGGGCCTACACTTACGCCTTGCTCAATGTTCACTACGGGATGTCTTTCTGGATTTGTCTTCCCATCGCAGCCATACTGGCAAGCCTGGCCGGCTGTATTATCGGATACCCCACCCTGAAAATGCGGGGCGATTACCTGGCCATCGTAACCCTTGGTTTCGGAGAGATCGTCCGCCTTATCCTCAATAACTGGATGACCCTGACCAATGGTCCTAACGGTATCCTGGGAATCAAGGCCCCGGCCATTTATCTTCCAAGCTTCGAAGGTGGTTTCCATTTCGAGCACCTGTATCTGAAGAAGCTTTACTATCTGTACTACATAGCCCTGGCCATCGCGGTAATCACCATTATTGCGGTCAGGCGCTTGAATTTTTCCCGTATCGGCAGGGCCTGGGAGTCAATCCGGGAAGATGAAACTGCAGCCGAGTTGATGGGGGTAAACACCTTCCTGCTCAAGCTTCTGGCCTACGCAATGGGAGCGGTATTTGCCGGTCTGGCCGGGGCTTTTTTCGCTGCCCGGATGCGTTTTGTAAGCCCTGAAAGTTTTACCTTCCTCGAATCGGCCATGGTTCTTTCCATGGTGGTCCTGGGCGGAATGGGCTCTATCCCGGGCATTATTCTCGGCTGTGCGGCCCTGATAGTCCTGCCCGAGGTTTTCCGTGAATTTGAGCTGTACCGGATGCTTGTTTTCGGCGCCGCCATGACGGTGATGATGATTTTCCGGCCTGCCGGACTGATTCCGGCCAAACGTGTAGGCACCCGGTCCGAGGAAAAGGAGGGCTAGATGGCAGCAGAACCGATCCTTGAATTACGCAATGTACACGCCAGTTACGGGAACATCAAAGCCCTTAAAGGCATTTCCCTGAAGGTTTTCCCGGGAGAGATCGTAGCCATAATCGGTGCCAATGGAGCCGGCAAAAGCACGACCTTGATGACTATCTGCGGAATAGTGGGTATTGACGAGGGAGAAATTTTTTATCAGGGCCGCTCGATTACCGGAGTGGCTGCCGAAAAGCTTCCCATAATGGGGCTTTGCCAGGTTCCTGAGGGCCGGCGGATATTTCCACGCCTGACGGTTCACGAGAATCTCGAACTGGGAGCGTTTTATCGTAAAGACCGGGAAGGTATCGAAAAAGACATGCAGCGGGTCTACGATCTTTTCCCGGTTTTAAAGGATCGAAAACGTCAGCAGGGCGGCACATTGTCCGGAGGCGAACAACAGATGTTGGCCATTGCACGGGCCCTTATGAGCAGGCCTAAAGTACTGCTGATGGACGAGCCTTCCCTGGGGCTGGCCCCCCTGATCGTCCAGAAGATTTTCGACATCATCCATGATGTCAACAAGCAGGAAGGCACTACCATCTTGCTGGTTGAACAGAACGCCAACCTGGCCCTGCAGGCCTCCCAGCGGGGTTACGTTTTGGAAACCGGCCAGGTGACCATGGAGGATGAAGCCGATAAACTGCTTAACAATGCCGAGATAAGAAAAGCCTACCTGGGAGAATAAAAAAAGAGACAGTATATATAACAGGAGGGATTATGCCTGTTGCAGGCTGCCATCCTGTTTTTATTTTCCGGCCATCATGGCGGCAAACCTTGTGACAAAGTACCTGATGGATTCCAGCCCAAACCAGGCTGGATCCATCCTTCCCAGATCAATCCAGCGGATATCGACGACATCATCTGCACAGGCAATGTTATCGGTGCCCTTTACCGTGCATGTAAAGGCAAGGTCCAGGGTTCGGTAAACCAGCCCACGGCAGGGATATTCATTCGGGCAGGTTGCAAAGTATCTGCAATCGGAAATTTCAAGGCCCAGCTCTTCTTTCAATTCCCGGGCCAGGGCCTGTTCGGCGGATTCCCCGGGGTCGACAAAGCCTCCCGGCAGATCAAGCATTCCGGCGGCAGGGTCATGTTTGCGGACAGCGGCCAGCAGTTTCTGTTTCCGGACGACAATGGCGCATACGGCGGCAGCCACGTTGCGGTAGATAGTAAAACCACAGGCAGGGCAGCGAAAAGGGTTGTCGGCTTTAGCCGACCGGACCCTGCGGCCACAGGCTGGACAGAAAGAAAAAATGTAACCGTCATCAGGCATCGAAAAAAGGCCTCAGGCTGGCGGCTATTTCTTCAGGATAAGCCATGCATAAAGTTTCATTGTAAAGATTTCTCAGGGCGCCGATGTCTGTCGTTCCGAGGGCCTGGTTGAAAAAAGTGCGAGGCGAAAACACCAGGTGAAAGCGGTTGAAAGTGTCCTGGCGGCGGCCGGTGAAAAAGTTCATATTGAAGCTGTAAATTCCCATTTTATCGTAGGCGGCCATGATTTTTTGCAGCCCCCGGCCAAGTTCCAGCAAGTGTTTTTCGCTGAGATCAACAGTACTTACGGCGTCCTGCACAACGGCAATTACATCTCCGGCCACCCCCATGGGGGCATAAGCCATGAACCAGTGGGTGTTGCCGATTTTTCCCAGGTAGCGCCGGCCGTTGGCAGCTTCGTGTTCTACCAGTTTTTCCCAGAAACAGGCGTTGTGTTTTTTTGCAAAGGTTTTTGCGGCTTCAAGTTCCTGGCGCATCAGGTTGGGCGCCGTACTGGTGGCAAAGACCTGGAGGTGAGGGTGGATGACCGAGCTTCCGGCAGGCGGCATGTAGTTCCAGTTAACCAGGTGATAAACCGACTCCGGGTGCCTGGCAGCTTCCAGGCGTCTGAAAAATTCCAGGGCCAGGCCGAAGGCGGCTGCCATTCTGCGCTCGGAAAAAGCTGTCATGGGTGCCAGGTGCCTGTCTGCCATGGTAGCCACGGCACCTACGCTGTCGTATGGGGCCAGGTTGGGGAAAAGGATCATGTCATTTTGCTTCAGCCGGCCTTCGGGCAGGATTTCCGGTGGGAAACAGGGAGTTATCTTTTCTACGTACTGGGGACAGAAGGGACAGTTCGCCTGGCTTTCGAGGGCAAGATCCGTCAGGTCCGGTTTCTCCCATTCCAGTTTCATGAAATGGCATATCCGGGCGCTGCGGCCGGTTAGGGGGTCGAAACGCACCTGGCTTGGAATTTTGCGTGGCTCCATGTTCTTTTTGGGATTGAGCAATACGGTTTCTTTCTCGATAGCCTTGAATTCGATCATTGCCGGCCTCCTGCAATTATGATTTTGCAAAGCGATACCACGATCAAGGATAAGGCATTGGGTTTGCTCTCTCAAGGTCTTTTTGATATTATCGAATTTCCGCTTTTGTCTTGAGCCGCGAACAGGAGGAGCCATTGATCGTCACAAACATTGAAAGTGTGCCTGGCAAACAGATCGTAGAACATTTCGGACTGGTGGCGGGCAGTACCATCCGGGCCAAGCATATAGGCCGGGATATCATGGCCAGTTTGAAAAACCTGGTGGGCGGTGAGCTGAAGGGTTACACCGAGCTGCTCCAGGAGTCCAGGGCCCAGGCCATGGAGCGGATGATTGCCCAGGCCCGCCAATTGGGGGCCAATGCTGTGGTCAACGTGCGGTTTTCAACGTCTTCGGTAGCCCAGGGGGCCGCTGAACTTTACGTATACGGGACCGCGGTACGGGTTGAATAGGAGGAGTCATGGGCAACCTGATTGTTTTCCTTGCCTTGATAATTCTGGGTTACCTGGCAGGAACCTGGGCTGAAAAGCGTCATTACCGTTCCATTGCCATCCGCGAAGGACAGTTGCTTCACCTGCCGGCGGTATCTCTGGGCAGTACCGCAATTGAAGAAGACGCCGTGGCCGGGACCCGGCTGGTAAGTGGCAGTGCGGTTATCTCTATCGATTATTTCAAGCGGTTCCTGGCTGCCTTGCGCAACATCTTCGGTGGCACAGTACGATCCTATGAAAGCCTGATCGATCGGGCCAGGCGTGAGGCCGTCTTAAGAATGAAAGCCGAGGCCAGGGGGGCGGCGGCCATAGTCAACGTGCGCATCGAGACCGCGGCCATCGGCGGTAATTCCAGAAACCGCAAGGCCACAACCTGCCTTGAGGCAATGGCCTACGGAACGGCTATTTATTTGAAAAATCAATGAAATACATACCCCGCAGGGGCAAAACCAATTTCAACGTAAGTTCCACTTCGATATGGCGTGAACTGTTTGTCCTGGTTGCCGGGCTGTTGGCCATCTGTGTCAGTTTGTATCTGGTGCTGGGTTGGACGGTGGACCTGGTGGCGTTTCATATATCGCCCCGGATAGAAGCCGGATTAGGCCGTATTCTTATGCCTCATTTCGATGCCATGTCCCAGGAAGGTTCCCGCCGGCAATGTCTCCAGGAATTGGTGGACAGGGTCCAGGACAGTTGCATAAACCTGCCATATCATTTCAGGGTTTTTATTGTGGAAGATGAAAGGATCAACGCTTTTGCCCTGCCTGGTGGCAACATCATGGTGTTTTCAGGGCTGCTGGAAAAGGTAGAATCTGAAAACGAACTTGTGTTTATCCTGGGCCATGAAATGGGCCACTTTGTTAACCGTGATCATCTGCGGCGTTTAGGACGCTCTCTGGTTCTGCTAGCGGCTACAACTCTCATCCTTGGCAGTGATTCACCAATCAACGATCTGGTGGTCAACACCATGGGGCTGACAGAGCTGCACTTTTCCAGGGAGCAGGAAACAGAGGCCGATGAGTTCGGTTTGAAGGTTTTGCAATGCTTTTACGGCAATACCTGTGGAGCAACTGACTTTTTTACCAGGATTCCGGAAGAGCAGGACCCGGGACGCTTTGGTCATTACTTTTCATCTCACCCGGAAAACAGACGTAGAATCAATCACCTGCGCGCCATGGCTGACAGGAACGATTGTCCAGCCGGTATCATGGCAGCAGTGCCGACCTGTCTGGATTGACAGGGACAAGTCTGCTGACATTCCCTCTTTTGCACCCGGGGACAGCCAAACCGGCATGGCATAAATGCGAACCACGCGTGTGTTGAACTGTTCGCTGATCAGCAGAGATACTTTCCCCGGTGCCCGCAAGCCGCCATAAAAGCCGGACATCCTGAGTTTTCCAAAATCTATTGGTGTAAAGAGAATAGGCCCGGCTTGTTTCCCTTTATGCCCGGGGTCCGCATGGGGCCGGCATCTTTCCAGCAGGTTGCCGGGTTTCCGGTTTTCAGGAATCGCCTGTTTCAGAAGGCCTGGATTCGGTCAATCTTGCAGGCGATGCCGGGTGTCAGACTGATCCAACGGGACAAGCCAGTTCGCATTCACGGCAGTATTTTATCAGTTTCTGCGGCTTTTCCTGGTTGCTGTTTTTTACTTCCCGGATATTTGATTCATCAATAATCATCTGCTGATTACATCTTAAGCGGTCATATAT
The DNA here is from genome assembly GCA_027025615.1 of Desulfobacteraceae bacterium. GTDB lineage: Bacteria > Desulfobacterota > Desulfobacteria > Desulfobacterales > Desulfosarcinaceae > JALVQM01. The sequence continues at coordinate 9,802 of JALVQM010000099.1, forward strand.
TCCGTTTGTTGCCGGAAGTTCTTCTTGCCCGTATTTTTCTGCTGAGTATATCTGTCTTGCAAATGCATCCTGGGGACAGGCTGGGTGGCATGGCATGGGGCAGTTTTCACAGGGGGCGAATTCAATAGGTCCTGATGTCTGTAGTGCCGCATCTGTCAATATAACCCTCAATCTAAGGCGCGGACCGTATCTTGGTGATATAAGCAGATTGTTTTTGCCTATGCTTCCCAAGCCGGCAAGCACGGCGGCGTCTTTCATGTAAATTCCGCCGTGTTCAACATGGTAAGGCAGTTTGAAGCATTTGATCCCATGTTCTTTTTCAAGCCAGGCTGCAAGTTTTGATACGATATGGATCATCAGCCGGTTGCCGGCTGTATTTCCGGTTGAAGCACCTGTTGTAACCCACCAATCCATTTCGGGTTTTTCCGGAGAATGCTCCACGGCTATTACAATAGCGGATCTGGCTCCATCGGGCCATTTCACAATACCACGCTTTCGGCCTTCTACATCCTTGGTGCCTACGCCATTGAATACAGGCATTTTCCCGCTGATTTCATGGGAGGGAGAATGTTTTAAATCTTCTATGCTGACTGTTCCTGACAAATCAGCTCCGAATTGCTGTGCCCTGTTTTGGATAATACGGGCAAGTTCATTGATGTTTTTATCTGACAAAATATGCCCCTTTGTATTTCTACATAAAATACTTTAATTACAAGGGCTGATTTACTCATCGGTTGTGCAGCGATCAGGTGGCGGCTGCCGGCTGCAAACAGGGTCAGGCACCACGGGTAACCGGCATAACAAGACAGTTTGGACCTCCCATCCCCTTTGCAAATTCACTTAAATCAAGAGTATGTATCGTATAATCTTCTCGTTCCAGAAGTTCTGCCACAGCTGTATTTGAACTGTTTATAACAAGTTCTGTTTCTCCCAAACAGATGATATTCGCCGTTGTTTGTCCTCTGCAAGAGATTCCAATTCCCTCAAAGCCTTCAATGTCTTTTTGTTCTATCAACTCTTTGCAGTAAAGCACTTTACCGGAATCCAGCATCATTAAGGCCTTGTCAAGATGCAGGACCGTGTCCGGCAGTTCAATTGTCCGAATTTCGTATCCCATGGCCTTCAGAATTACAGACAACTGCTTTGCGCCTGTTTCATTTGTTCGTATGGATTTGCCTATAAATGCAACTTTTCCGGCCAGCACCACATCACCACCTTCAACTGTCCCTGGTGCTTTTATCCGCCCAATACATTCTTCTCCCATTATTTTAAGCACATCTGCCATCCATAACTCTTCGCCCTGACGTGTTTCCAGCCCCAACCGCAGTCTTATGTATCCCCGCGGAGTGCTCAATGCTGTGTCACGCGTAAAACAGAATTAGGATGGCCTTCCAATTCATCGATGTCAATCGCATCTGTCCCAAACTCTATGAGTGTGGATTTCAATCTGTCATGTTGCTGGATTGCCAGGAGAGGGTTGCCCCGTTGACCAATATTATGTTTTTCAAGATCACTGTCTCCACTGGCGTATTCATGTCTCGGAGTGCATACCACTGCCTTTTCAGCCTTTCGTCCTCATTTGTGACCATGATTATATTTTCCGCGCTCGATTTTTATTGCCGCCCTATGCTGAAAATAGCCGGAGGTAAAAAGCCAAAGCAGCTTATGGCTGCGTTTCGGCTGAAAGCGTTAATCTGTATTGTCCTGCGGTGCTTTTTTTTCAATCGAAGCGTCAAATTTTTCTTTATTTATTACGAATCGCTCGTGATTTCCTCTGGCAATTAAATCTATTCCATCATGGGCTTCGACGGAAAAGAGCAATTTTTTTCCATGAACTTTGACCAGTTCCACTGTAACCGTAACTTCAAGCCCTGGTGGTGTCGGAGCAACGTGACTTATATTAATATGAATACCAACGGTCTGTTCCTTTGGCCAGTCAAGGTGGGGCTTGACAGCTTTTATGCAGGCCCACTCCAGAAGTCCGACCAGGAACCCGGTTGCAAAAACATTAGGCATTACAAGAAATTCGGGAGCTTCTGGATATAGAGCCGGGACTGTTTTTGAATCAGGCACTACGAACTTATGTTCGTATCTGATGCCTGGCTTTAATGTGTCTTTCATTTTTTTCTCCTGTTACGCAAAATGGGTTTCAGCAACTGCGCCCAAAGCCAAGGACAACTTTTGGATAATTAACAAACCTCCTTGTCCATTGGGCGCATGCCAAATGGCGGCCAAACAAATCTTGTCTGCTTATACGCTGATAATAATTCTTTTCTTTATCGGGCCTTATGTTGAAGCAGATTCCTTTTTACTGTTTCCATTCCAAAACCCCGTTGTCCCTGTAAGATTCAGCCTTTTCCAGCAATGTTTCCAGCCGGGTTTTACGTGAACAGCCAGCATAACCCTGTTGTCGCCGGTTTGATTAACTATAAGCTGTAAACTGTAATAGCAAATGACTTGCCGGATAATAACATTCTGGCCTTCATAGAAAAATTTTCGTTTACCGGTAACAATCAGTCCGTTTTCCTTGCTGGTGGCAAGGGGATGAATATCAAAGCCTTCCAATGTCAAGGCTGTCAAACATGCATTAAAAACTTTGTCTCTTGTCGTTTTAGGCCAAATGGCTTGATCAATAAATTGCTGTCTGGGAGGGAGGGGCGCTGTTGCGCATCCAGCTGATACGATTGTGATAAGGCTCAACCAGATACCCATAACTTTAAAACATATTTTCATGAAAACCTCCCCTGATATAGATTACTCTTCCCGCCCCTCCTTCGATATAACTCTCTGGATATGAAAACTTTATTTCCAGTTTGTATTGGGTGCAATGGGTCGGACAGATCAAATCAAAATTTTTCAAGGATTCAGGCCTGTTTCCATGCAGACCTCCCATAATACCATAAACTTTGCCAAATTTTGAAGCAGCGTCTGTAATCTGCTCCATTGGTGGATGTGAACATCCTGTGATAATTACAATACCTTTTTGTGTTTCAATGCAAAGGGACTGCTCTGTTTCGGCTAATTGCCCTGTGGAATAGATCCCTTCGTACATCTTGACGGAATTTTCTGTTTCCATAATTTCTCTTGCGTTTCTGAGGCCTCGGAAGGAGCTGGGAATCCATACCTTAACTTTGTTGTTCTGGTCAAGGAAAGCGGATAATCCCCCGGTGTGATCAAAGTGGGCGTGTGAAATAAAGACTTCGTCAATTTCCGTGGGGGCAATTTCCAATTTGTTCATGTTGGCAAGCAGGATGGCACCACTTGCGCCGGTGTCAAAAAGTATTTTTTTCCCGTGAGCCTCTATAAGGGCGGAAAAGCCCCAGTCGGCCTGAAGGTCCTTTCTGCAAGAAGTATTGTCATAAATGATAGTAACTTTCATAACCCTATTCCCTGGGCCATTGTCTGCTGGGGCCGAACCGCATACTTACCGGTTTTTAAAGAGCACGGTGGAGTAAAAATCCAGTGCAGTGCTTTTTGGGGCTATCATCCTTTTTTACCCGGTTTTTGTTTTTCTTAATATCATTGTTGTTGCATCAACAGGGCATACTGTAACGCAAAGTCCACATCCCAGGCAGGCTTCAGGACTGTACTCCATCTTTTCATCATTGAGAATCCGGGCATCAAAAATGCACCTGTCAACACATTCGCCACAATGGATACAAGTTGCATAATCTGTACTAGCAACATATTCAGAATGAGCGATTAATTCCCTGCGTTGGGTAAGCTTCACTATTTGCAATTCGTGACAACAGCAGGAACAGCAGCTACACAATGCAAAAATTTCGTGGTCAGGCATGTATAGAGCAAGATGGATCAGACCGTTTTTGTTGGCTATTTTTAAAATACTTGTCGCTTCATTTAAAGAGATACACCGCGCTTCGCCTTTTAAGACGAACTTGTCTCCAACCTTGTTCAGAAGAAAACAGACTTCCAGGGGTTTGTCACACCTTTTATAATGGGCCCTGCACTCACAATTTTGCACGGCAATTGAATTTGCCCTGGTAAGTATTTCCAAAGCCTGCTCTGTCGGCAATACCCATTGTTTTGCAACAAGTGACTCTGAAACCGGGACGACCTTTGAAGATGCTGAAATTTGCCCTTTGCTTAACCATTTATCATAAGAAACTATTCTTTTATCAAGAAAAGGGTCTCCAATATATTTGTCTTGTTTCATTCTGTCTCTCACAGTTTGTTTTAATGTTAAGCTCAACGGTGCTCCCGGCCTGTTGTTGTCTCCTTTTTATAAAAACCGGCAAAAAATGATTTTCCCCTTTTCAGTGGTACAGTATCGGCCTCGATCAGCTTCAGGCCGGGTATCTTGCAGGCGAACCTGCTTTTGAGAATTGCCAGGTAGTCCGGGTTGATATCGATGCCCACGACCCGCCGGGTGTGGATTGGATCGATGTGCTCGAAGCCGTTTCCTGTGGTGCACCCGATTACAGCCAGTGATGCCGGAGTGTATTCCGCCAGGGCCAGGGACATCAACCTGCTGAGTGCCTGGGCCTGGCAGACCTCTGGAAGGGCCATGTGGGCCTCATAATCGGAAGCCGGTATTTTCAGCCACGGGTTTTTCATTTCATTGCACCGAACGGGGATGTAAAACCATTTCCCTTTGTTTCCGGACACAGTCCGCATACCAGCGGTGCTGACAGCTTTTGTATTGGCTGGATTCTGCCTGATAGAATACTTTTGATGAATTCAGCTGATAAATTCTCCAATTACACTATGCTTCAGTTTGATTTGATGAATATGGCGATCATAATTTCTCATTCGGATTATTGATCGTATAATCAGGTAGCACCCCAGGCAAATTAAACCAAGATTGATTATACCAAGCAGAATTAGAAAATGTAATACATGGAAAATATCATAATGTTTTGAGGTGGCTATCAATAAACTGATAACAGACAATGGCAAGGCTAAAACAGCAATACCTGTCCTCATAACAGCCAAAGATGTACGTTTTTCCGCTAAAATAAGCTGGACTTCATTGATAGCTATTGAATCAAGATTTTCCGGGTTATCAGTCAATTTTTACTTCCTTTTCCCTTTACCGGCCCGGTTGTTTGGCCGCGGTGGCCAAGTTATCGAATGCTCTTTTAATTGTTTCCCGCGGACATCCTATGGTCATGCGCCCGAACCCTGCGCCTTCTCGTCCAAACCAGTACCCCGGTGCAAGCGCGATTTTTGCCTCTTGTGCCAGAAATCTATCCAAAGCTTTCGGGTCCAGACCAAGCTTGCGGAAATCCAGCCAAGCCAAAAACGTCCCATCCGGTTCAATCAATGAGATACCGGTGTCGTTTTGCTGCAAATGTTTTTTTATGACATCAATATTTCCTTGGATATAAGCCAACAGCGCGTCAAGCCATTCACCGCCATCTTTATAAGCTGCTTCTGTTGCAACCGAAGCAAAGACGTTTACTTTGTTTATCTGGTAGCGGTGAGAAAATTCATGAAATTTCCTGCGGTGGATCTCGCTGGGAATGATCGTTATCGCATCGACCATGCCGGCAATGTTGAAGGTTTTGGCCGGTGAAATACAGGCAGCCCTGTTTTCGCCTCCAGCAATACTGAGATAAGGGACAAACTTTTCAGGGGAAAAGACAAAATCACCGTGAATCTCGTCTGCAATCACAAAAACATCATGACGCTTACATATCTGCTCTACTTGTTCTAATTCCGTCTTTGTCCATACACGACCTACGGGATTGTGAGGACTGCACAATATCAATATCTTGTTGTTCGGATCGGACGCTTTTCTTTCCAGGTCTTCAAAATCGATTTGGTAATGCCCATCGATGAGTTTGAGAGGATTTTTGACAATTCTCCTGTGATTGCTTCTTATTATCATGCGAAATTCAAAAAAGACGGGAGGCTGCAGAATGACACCCTCTCCTTCGTTTGAATGCTGGTCAATCAGGATCGAAATAGCACTCAAAATCGACGGGCTTGGCTCTATATGTTCCCGCTCGATTTGCCAGCCGTACCTATTTTGATACCAGCCAACAAGCGCATCGAAATAGCTGTCTGGCGTGTACTCATAGCCGTAAACCCCGTGTGCAACCCGCTTTTGGAGTTGCTTTATCACGGCAGGGGGAGCTTTCAGGTCCATGTCCGCAACTGACATTGGGATTGCTTCTTCATTCCCGAAATGCTCTGCCAGGAAGGCTTTGCTCCATTTCAATGAAGGATATTCGCGGCGATCGACATGTTGGTTGAAATTCATATCTTCCCCTTCCCCTTACATGGCAGTTTGAGGCCTTACAATTATCTGCCTCAGTGTACGAATTGTCAAACGTAACTTGGGTCAGTTAAGCTCCCCAAAAGCAGAAATATACAGTTTACATTATTGCTTCAAAATGACTTGAAAGTCCCATTGTGGATTTTGGTGGCCGGTATTATAAAACCGGTTGTTAATTCTGATAAAACAACAAAATACCATATTTCAAATGCTAAGGGGAAAAATCATTAAAATTTTTGATTGCCCCAAAGCCGGCGGCAGGCTGAAATTTGCAGTGATGGTGGCGAAAATGCTTCCTGGTTTGCGGCCTTATTAAGGTGAAACATCTTTTTCAAGGCGGCTTACAAATTTCTCTAATTTGGCAAAATGTTGAGCACCCAGGCCGGGCTGCCCCTTTCCGCCGGCTTTTGCCCTTTCCAGGGCGTGGCGCATGGCATCTATATTCACCAAGGCTGTGAGAAAACCACTGGAAACACCACAAGGAGCAACAGGCAGACAAACCTGCACCCCTTGCGGTAAATGCCCGGAGCCTGGTTCAGCTATTTTCGACGACAAATTACCCGCCAGTCAATGTTATTTTTTTGCAGAAACAACCTTCAGGTTATGCTCTTTCCAGTCTGCCAAAATAGCCTGATTGATTTTCTTGTATCCAAGCTTCATCAATTTCCGATAAGCGTTGTAACTTCGACCGCCTGAGTTACAGTAGACTATAATTTGTTTTTCCTTGTCAAGGATGGCAGATTGAGAGGCAAAAGTTGCAACCGGAATGTTGATTGCAGTTGGAATATGTCCTTCTTTAAACTCGTCCGCATCTCGAACATCTACCAGTTGAAATGTATTTTTTCCGCTTTTAATCGATTTATCCAAATCGCTTGGACTGATTCTGTTGGTTGCGATCCGTTTCTCGTAATCCGGCCCCGTGTAGATTGGCATGCCTTTTTCTTCCCAGACCGGCAGCCCCTGGGCATAGACCAACACATTTCGATATCCCAGGCGGATCGCTTTTCTGGCAGCCTTTTTACTTTTTCCGCACTTGACCCCGTTGCAGTAAAACACAAGCAGGTGGGACTTGTTTTTGGGAAGAAGGTGGGCAAAATCATCAAACTTTTTCTGAGGCAGGTTACCTGCTCCCGGGATATGCACCTGCTGGTATTCTTCCGGACTGCGTGCATCAAAGATAGCCGCCTTGATGTTTCGATCAACAATTGATTTCAGCCCTTCGGTATCAATGAGGCCGTAACCTTCAGCAACAACCCTGTAGGTTGTAAAAGTATATTTGAAAGAGGCTGGATCGTAAAAATCGAGTATCTTACCGCCCACTTCAGCATATGGATAGCCAAAGGTGTTGAGCGGTGCGCCTTTCTGAGGCGGGTTGAGGACAAGATCCCGTCCCCTTGCCAACTCCACCCGGTAGGCGTCCCAGCCGCCCCAGAAATATCTCCGAAAATCGGCGGTTTCAGGGTCATCAAGGGTGAGGCTTTTCTTGAGCATCATTTTTCTGACGTCGGCCGGGTCTACAGGCACCCATCCGTAACCCGGCAGGTAGAACTCGGCCCAGCAATGTTGCCATTTGGTGATATCCTGGACAGCCTTTTTGCCAAGACGGATCCCGAATATTTCGCGGGCCGGAACTCCTGCGGCGCGGCAAAGTGCGATAAAAACAGAGTGGATATCGGTACATTTCCCACCCCTGGTCTGAAGAAGCAGGCAGACGTTGCCTTTGCCGCAACCAATGGTTTTCGGGTCACGATGCATGTTTGCACATATCCAGTCATAAATAGCCTTGGCTTTTTCCGGGAGCGCGGTTTTCCCCCTGGTGATCTTTGCAGCCAGCTCTCCCACCGGCCCTTCCACAGGACCGAGGCTAGTCGGTGCCAGCCACCTGGCAAAATCCTTTTTATTCCAGGCCGCCTCCTTGTCGGGCAAATCACGTTTTACCACTTCCCGGCGGACAGCCTTGAAAGTAAGCTGCAGGCGGCGGGAACGCGCCCCTTTTGCCCACCTGGCATAAAGTATCGGGGTCTGATATTTTTTGTCCGTGTAAATCGCCGATTCCACGAAATCACCTGTTACCTGCACCCCGCTGACATCCTGTACCATGGAAGAAACCGGATAAGGCACCCAGAGATCAACCTCTTTGTCTTGGTCATGTCGGGAGAGGTCAAAATCCATAATTACAATTCCCGAGGCGCTGCCAGCTCTGCTTTGTGTCGCAAGAACCATAATTGCCACGACAGCTGTCAATAACCATACTACTTTTCTCATGTCTTTCCTCCTTTGATTTAAGTTAATCTCTGGAGAAGAGAACGCACTGCCTGATCAGACAAAGTGTTTGCCGGTATTGGAGCAAAGTCGAAAAAGCCGGGAACGTAAAGCAGGCAAAGGCAGCTGACAATCCTCCTATTGACTTTTGGCAGGATTCCATACCGATGCGGGTATCAATCCGCAATCCTCTATTTGTCAGGAAATCATTTCAGGAAGGACTCGACGGAGAAACACCCGACA
>JALVQM010000100.1 GCA_027025615.1 Desulfobacteraceae bacterium
TTCCTGGCCAACCTCCAGGAAAGCAAGGCCCCGGTTCAGACCAGAATGGCCGCCCTGGCAGTTCAGCTGGATTCCTGGAGCGAGTGGCAAACGCGCCTGCTTCCAAATGATTTCTATCTGCTTCTTGATCAACTGTTAACCACGGCAACAGATGTTTTTGCCAAATACCAGGGAATTTTTGTTTGCCGGCCACCGGCAGGCCTGGTCGGTTATTTTATAGAGAATATTATCCAGGATTATTTGTCTGCCACAATCCGATGTGCCCTAGAGTTACATTTGGCTGCCTCCCATGTTTCCAAACTTTGGGAGGCAAAACACAGCCAGATGGACAACCTGATGCTCAACATGGGAATGCATGCAGGAGTAGAGCCTCTGGCCGCCATAGGAGTCTCGGGTGGGCATCAAATTGTACCCCTGGGAAATGTATCTGAAATTGCAGTCCTGCTGGCTGATTTTGCCAGAACGGGACAAATTTGGGTTTCCAAGGATGTTTTCAATCACCTGTCCGGCAAAACCATAGAAGAAATAAGATTTGGCATTCCCAAACTCGATGACCGATGGGAAGTGTTCCTGCCGGAATGTTTTTCGAAAATTTGCGATTTATTGGAAATCAATCCAGGAGAGAATGCCAGAATCAAAGGAATTGAGCAGTTGGCCGTAACCCAATTGCTTGAATTCAAATCGGGACAGGGTTGAATCAGCCTGCCTGAAGACGACAGACCTTGTTTTTCGGCTTTGGCTTAAATTCTTCAATCCGGCTGCAATTCCGCCCCTCCCTTTTGGCCTTGTAAAGCTGGTAATCTGCAAACTCTATCACCGCGTGTGAGCCGGGCATCTGGTCCAGGATCAGTGGCAGGATACAAACACCACCGAAACTGGCGGTAACTTTTATTTTTTTATTATCATGGATGATTGTCTTTTCCTCCAGGCTTTCACGCAGGCGTTCGGCCACCATCGCAGCACCTTTGCAGTCAGTTTCCGGAAGAATAATCAGGAATTCCTCTCCCCCGTATCTTACTACCCAGTCTACGCTTTCCCTGACCGAGCTGAGAAGCATTTTCCCGAAAAAACGCAGAACATCGTCTCCGGCCTGGTGACCGTATGAATCATTTACTTTTTTGAAAAAATCGATGTCGGCCATGACTATTGACAAGGAACGCTGATACCTGTGCGCACGTTTTAGTTCCTGTGGCAACCTTTCATTGAGGTAAAGACGATTGTAACAGCCGGTCAAGGGGTCAGTTATCGATAGCAGTCTTATTTCAGAGTTGGCCTGCCTGAGGGATTTTTCCAATTCTATTATCCTTATACCTGTCTTTATCCTGGCCAAAAGTTCTGCATGATGGAAAGGCTTGGTCAGGTAATCATCGGCACCTGACTCAAGACCGGATACAATGTCCTTCTTGCTGTCTCTGGCGGTGACCATTATAATAAAAACATAATTGTCACGGTTTTGTATGCGGATTCTGCGGCATAACTCAGGCCCGTTCATTTCCGGCATCATCCAGTCGGTTATAACCAAAGGGAAAAAATAACTCTGGTAAAGCTCCAGGGCCTCTTTCCCATTGGCTGCCAATTCCACGACAAAGTTGGACTTTGCCAGGTATCTTTCAAGCATCTTGCGGGTTACCGGATCGTCATCAACCACAAGTACTGGATAGTCGTTTACCATCGTTTTCTGGCTGTCAGTGATAGATTAAGTTATCATGTTTAATGTAGAGCCATTCATCATGTGCTCCAAAGTAAATTGATTGTGATATATCAATCATATCGGCATAGCTGTGAAAATATTTAATAAAGGTTCTGAAATTTGTTGACCGGCATATAATTCCCTGTTATAGGCGCCCGCATCGACTCCACAAACATCGGCCATATAATTGCCACAAGGAACACTCATCCACCGAACATAATACAGACAATATATCCCGACCAAACCAGGAGAGAGATATCATATGATAAACAACCAAGACGATATTTTAACCGTTCATATCAATGTGGAAATGCCGGCAACGGCGTTAAAGACAATAGTTGAAAATGCAAAAAAGCTTGCAGGCAGCGACCCCCAGGGCAGGCCCATGGTAGATACGGCCGGAGCTGTCAGCATGATGGTTACCAAGTTCCTGGCAGAAATGGATTTTGAGGCTTATGTCACAAATCCTGGCAATTATCCTAAACCTGAAACACGTTAATTGTTTTCAAATACCAGTCAGGGGGAAAAATGGAATACGAATGTATAATCTTTGAGAAAAAACAATCAGTGGCTACAATAGCTTTGAATCGGCCCAAGGTGCTGAATGCAATGAATAAACAGATGTGGAGGGAAATCCAGTCCGCCCTGGATGACGCCGGGCGCGACCCAGCTGTCAAGGTTGTTGTTTTTACCGGAACAGGGAGGGCATTTTCTACCGGAGCTGACCTTAAAGAATCCAAAGAAAGAACATTGGAACAATACAGGGACTATCTTGAGGCCCTCCAGGAGGGGTCACGGCGAATCATCCGTTTCGAGAAACCTACCATAGCCGCCATCAACGGTTATGCCATAGGATCCGGCTATGAACTGGCCCTTGCCTGCGACATACGCTTGGCGACAACAGAAGCCAAAATTGGTTCTCCCGAGGCCAAAGTCGCCTCTTCGGTTACAGGTGGAGCGTTTCGACTGGTTCAGGACCTTATCGGGCCTGGCAAAGCAAGAGAATTATTGTACACCGGAGAATACATCGACGGTCGCCAAGCTGAAGCTATCGGGCTGGTAAATTACGCTGTTGCCCCGGATAAGCTGATGGACAAGACGCTTGAGCTGGCAGAGAAAATTGCTGAAAATTCCCTGTTTTCACTTAAAATGATCAAAAAGGGGCTTAACATGGCTCTGGGTGAAGTAAGCTTGGAGGCCCTGATGGATTTTGAAATTGAAGCCTGCCTGGCATGCGTGTCCACTGCTGATCGGCAGGAGGCTCTTGACAAGTTTCACGGCCGCAAAAAACAATAATAAATATAAATAGTATCAATACATTACCTTAAAACTTATACTCCAAGACAAACATGGAAAGGGATCGATCATGGGACTTGAAACATTTATGAACGCCAGGAGCGTTGCCATTATTGGAGCCTCCAAATCAGAAACAAAGCGTGGTTACCAGGCAATTCGCACCCTGTTGGATGAGCGTTATGAAGGTGAAATTTACCCTGTTAACCCTAAACTTGACCGGGTGCTCGGCTTTAAATGTTACAAGTCTGTACTGGACATTGATGGACCTGTGGATATAGCTTTGATCGCAACTCCAGCGGCGACGGTTCCTGCCATCCTGAAAGAATGTGGTCAGAAAGGAATTCCCGGTGCGGTTATCCTGGCAGGCGGATTCGGTGAGACAGGTACCAACGGACGCCGTCTTGAGGATGAAGTTGTCAGGGCTGCCCGCACCAATCATATTCGATTGATTGGCCCGAACACTTCTGGAATGCTCAACCTCAAGAGCAACCTTAACCTGGTAGGTCTGAAAGAGGCTCCCAAAGGAGAAATCGCCCTGCTTACCCAAAGCGGGAATATGGCCCTAAGCCTGATTACCGAGGCCAAGATTAAAAGCCACAAGGGATTCACTTACTACGTTGGTGTAGGCAACGAAGCGGATATTCGTTTTCACGAATACCTTGAATTTTTTCGTAACGATCCTGATACAAAAGCCATTCTTATGTATGTCGAAGGTATGCGTGAAGGTCGCAAATTTTTGCAGCAGGCTTACAAGACGACAAAGGAAAAGCCCATTATTCTGCTTAAAAGCGGGCGTTCTTCAACAGGGAAACGTTCCGCCGGATCTCATACCGGTGCATTGGCAGGAATGTCAGAAGTTGCCAAGGGGGCTTTTGAACGTGCAGGTATAGTAGTCATAGAAAATTCAGACGAACTGTTTCCAGCTGCTGAAACTCTTTCCAGTTGTCCACCAATTCGTAACAACAAGATAGCTATTCTGGCCGACGGCGGAGGGCATGCAACCATTGCCTCAGACATTCTTACCGATTATAAAGTTGAAATACCCGAACTGGGAGAAAAAACAAAAGCCAGACTGCGCGAAATCCTGCCTGCAGCAGCTTCGGTTACCAACCCGGTCGACGTGGCCGGTGGGACGGACGATGACCCTTCCCTGTTTGCCGATTGTGCCCGCATTATTCTCAAGGATCCCAATATCGGGGGGGTGTTGATAGTCGGCCTGTTTGGCGGTTATGGGATACGCTTTGCAAAAACCCTGTCCTTGAAGGAAGAAGATGCCGCCCACCAGATGGGCAAACTGGTTGCTAAACGTAATAAACCCATTATTCTTCATAGTCTCTATAACTTTGAAAGGCCTCATGCTTTGGAACTCCTGCGGTATTATAATATACCTGTCTATGATTCTTTGGATGTGGCCTGTAAGTGCATAAGTGTCCTGGCCCAATATGGCAGCTACCTCCACGGCTACCATGCTAAAACCAATTTCGTCCTGAACTGGCGTAACAAGGCCAAACCGGAAGGAAACGAAATTATATCAACAGCGCGCAAGCAGGGACGAACGAGTCTTCTGGAACACGAGGCTAAAAACCTGCTCCGTTTGCACGGTGCCTCTGTAACCATGGATAAACTGGCCAGTACTGCTGATGAAGCAGTAACTCTTGCCAAGGATATAGGCCGCCCCGTTGCTTTAAAGATCGCTTCGCCCGACATTTTGCATAAAAGCGACGCCGGCGGGGTTTTGTTGAATGTCAAGGGAGAAAAAGCTGTGCGCAAGGGTTTTGAGACAATTGTCTCACGGGGGCGTAAATACCGGCCGGATGCAGACATCCGGGGAGTAGTGGTATCTCCCATGGCCGCTGAAGGAGTGGAAGTAATAATCGGTACCAAGATAGACGATCAATTCGGTCCGATTATAATGTATGGCCTGGGAGGAATAATGGTGGAAATCATAAAGGACGTCTCTTTCCGCGTTTTACCGATTTCCAGACTCTCGGCCCGTAAAATGATCGAAACAACACGTTCGGCTCCCATCCTTGACGGAGTGAGGGGAACTCCACCCTGCGACAAGAAAGCCCTGATCAGCCTCCTGTTGATTTGCAGCGAACTCGTTGAAGCATATCCTGAGATAAAAGAAATGGATTTGAACCCTGTTATCCTGCACCCAGAAGGTCTGGACGTTGTGGATGCCAGGATAATTCTCCACGAAAAGGGTAATTGCTCCGACCTGACCAATGGAAAATGCTGAGGTAACCGGCAGAAACCCTTAACAGGTGGTTGAAAAACAGGCTGAGTATATTGCTTTTCAATCCCCTGTTAAGGTACACCGGCTTTGAAAAGGCGGGCCTTACCGGAAAACTCGTAAGCTCCTAAACTTCCTGGTATGTATACTGACTGGCCTTTTTTAATCTCAAGATCTGTTTTCAAATCCAAGCTTTTCAACAAACCCTGCCCCTGGGTACACAACAGAATCTGCACCTTGTCGTTGGTGTTGCCCTCATATATCCCTTCCGTGAAAGTATCGACAAAAGCAAGAGTAAATTCGTCGGCAGGAGTCTGATATGCCTTTTCGCCTCTTATTGATCTTACAGGATCTATTATTTCAACGCTATAGGTTGAAAATGTGACGACTTTTGCAAGTTCATCAAGGTCAATGTGTTTACCTGTCAGCCCCCCGCGTAAAACGTTGTCGGAATTTGCCATGATTTCTATACCAACACCATCAAGGTATGCATGCAATTGGCCGGGAGGAAGATAAACAGCCTTTCCCGGTTCCAGGAAAACAAGGTTTAGTACTGCTGGTGCCATAATCCCGATGTCTTCCGGGTAAAATGCAAACAGTTTTTCAATCCACATGTAAGCCGGTTCTCTTAGTCCATGTTTTTTGATGGTATCCAAGCAATGGTTGATTGCCCTGGTTTTTTTTTCAGGGTCCATTGACAACAGGCCAAGAAAAAAATCTTTCAGTCCGGCTTGACTTTGGTTTTTTTCCAGCCTGCCAACCAGGGGTTGAAGCTCTTGGCCTGCCAGAGGCTTCAGCAATGCCAGCATCTGGTCAACGGGTCTAAATCCACACATGGCCCAGAACGGCTCCAGGGCACATAAACACTCGGGCTTGTGTTGATCATCCTTGTAGTTCCTGTTGGCTGCGGAAAGTTTAATACCAAGCCGATTTTCGTGTTCAAAACCTTTTCGGGCCTGCAATGCATTGGGATGTGCCTGTATGGACAAGGGCCGGGCTGCCGCCAGCACCTTGAATAAAAAAGGAAGTTTTGATGAGAATTTTCGTAAAACGCTCTTTCCGAGCATTTCCTCCGGATAGCTTTGAATCAGCTGATCAAGCTTGATCCATTGATTCTTGTATTTCACCAAAGAGGGAGCCTTGGGATGAGCTCCCATCCATAGTTCGGCTTGGGGGGTATCCGCAGGCGTTTTCTGGTCCAGCAATTTGGCAATAGCGGTTAAAGATCCCCAAGCATATTCCTGGATTGTATTGCGCATGGGCAAAAAAGTAAACATGGCCGGTTTCCTGCTGCTGATGAATAAAAAAAAAACAGTTTAA
>JALVQM010000101.1:0-5862 GCA_027025615.1 Desulfobacteraceae bacterium
GTTTGTAATTATACAAAAAAAGATGAACTTTCAGGCAATTATAGCGTCAATAATTATCAGCCCTCCAGCACGGCACCAACGGTGCCGAAGAAAAAGCGCTCGCCCAGCCTGGCGTGCAGCCGGGAGGCCTTTTCCAGGCCGGTGCAATGGGACACACCGATATGTTCAATATTGTACTCGTCAATAAACTTGAGGGTTTCCTCGAACTGCCGGTCACTGGAAAAACCAAGGTGGGTACCACCGATGACAGCAAAAATACGTTCCTTTCCAAGCTGTTCCATGGCGTAGTTGAGAATGTTGATCATACCTGCGTGGGCGCAGCCGAGCACTACTACAAGCCCCTTGCCGGTATCGACCAGCAACGACAGGTCATCACGCAGGGGATCCGGCTGAATCCGCTGGCCGTCATCGGTAATCATGGCCATATTGGAGTCTCCCTTTTCAAAGGCACTTTTGCGAGGCACTTCCCCGGTCAGGTAAACCCCGGTTCCCACCTCCACCAGTTCTGTGCCCAGCTTGAAACGAGCCCCCAGTGATTCAAGGTATCCCCGCCGAAAGGGGATACCTATATCGCGAATTTTGTCATCCTTGGTCCAAATGCGCCGGGCAAACATCTCCTTGTGACCGTAAACATCAACCGGCCCTTTCTGCTTAAGAACCGCCGGCAAACCGCCGGTATGATCGTAATGGCCATGGCTGATCATTACAGCTTCAATTGACCGCAGGTCCTTTTTGAGGGCCAGGGAGTTTTGCACGATACCGTAGCCCTGACCGGTGTCAAACAGGTAATTACCCTGCCCGGTTTCCACGAAACAGGCAAAACCGTGTTCACCGATTACATCAAAAGGGACCCCAACTGAATTTTCACACAGAATTGTCAATCGCGCCTTCACTTTTCTTCTCCTTATTGGATTATGTAAAGCCTGCTAAACAAGTATATAGCATATGCGCCACGGCTTGGAGAATCAAGGTCAACCTCGGCCTTGCCTGGGTTGTAAGGATTTTCGTACAGATGTTGCCCATCTATATGGACAACCAGGGCGGTCCCGGACCACATCAGCCCAATTCAGCCCGGATTTTGCAGCCGGCTGGTTTGCCGAAGATGCGAGGCGGAGGGCAGGCAGCCGTACTGTGGTACTTCAACTGCCCGCCAACAAAGCAGATGCGGTAAAATCGCGAGCCCCTTGGGGCTTCAAATGCCTGAGGATTAATCACCGATTGAACTTTTCCTTTCGGGTAAAGGCACGGGCGGAAACAAATACATGCTTACTATGCAAAAATTCAATGAAATTACTTTGGTAGGCATTTGAAGTGTATAATCCGGGTTCAGATTTATGTTCCCGGATACAGCGAAAAATTGGTCAGCCCAGCAGATTATCCAGGGCCATCATGATCACAAAACCGAGCATGACCCCAAAGGTAGCCGAGCGGGATTTCCCCTTGGAATGAGTCTCAGGAATGATTTCATCACTTATGACAAAAAGCATGGCACCGGCGGCAAATGCCAATCCCAGGGGAAGCAGGGGCCTGAACATGGTAACCGCTCCAACACCGAGCAAGCCCCCCAGGGGTTCAACCAGGCCGGTTAAAGTGGCGATAGTTACCGCCTTTGCCCTTGAATAGCCAAGGCCCAGCAGTGGCAGGGCCACGGCCAGGCCTTCGGGCATATTCTGGATACCGATCCCAATGGCCAGGCTGGTCGCCGCCGCCGGGTCTCCGGTACCGAAACCAACCCCCACCGCCAGGCCTTCGGGGAAATTATGAATGGTAATGGCGATTACAAAAAGCCAAATCTTTTTCAACTTACTGGCAGGTCCCTCATGTCCTGACAAAAAATGTTCGTGGGGAAGCCAGTTGTCGATCCGGTCCAGAAATACCGCCCCCAGCAACATTCCAGCTATTACTATCCAGACACCTGCCCCGGGCCAGAGCAGATTCCCATGTTCAATCCCAGGCACAATCAAAGAAAAGGAAGTGGCTGCCAGCATTACCCCGGCAGCCCCTCCAAGCATGATATTTACCAGGCGATCGGAAATATCCTTGAAAATCAGGGCCGGCAATGCCCCGGCACCGGTGGCCAGCCCTGCAAGCGTGCTGGCAATAATCCCGTGAATGATTGGATGCATCCAGGACTCCTGAAACCATGACCATTATTCCCAGCCAAAACGGCCCCATGGGATCTCAGGACCCTTTAGGCGCTCTGGACAAGTCTGTCCTGATTGATGATCTTGCCACGGGTGCTGATAACCAGCTTCTCCAAAGGCGGATTGACTCCTGCTTTTTCCATGCCCTTTTTCACGATCATGGGAAGCCCGCTGCAACAGGGAACTTCCATCACCACCACAGTCACTTTCCGGATTCCGGCGGTAGCAAAAATCTGGGCAAATTTTTCCACGTATTCGGCGACATCATCGAATTTGGGACATCCCATCATCACAGCCTTGCCCTTGAGAAAATCACGGTGCAGGGTCGGGAAAGCAACCGGCACACAATCGGCCACTACCAACAGGTCAGCCTCTTTGAGGAAAGGAGCCGTTGGCGGCACCAGCTTGATCTGTACCGGCCAATGCTCAAGGGCCGAGTGCTGGTCGACGAATTCAGTCGGCCGGTTGGCCGCCTGGCAAGAGCCCTGGGGAGCAAACTCCTGGATCACGGTCGAGGGACATCCGCATGCCAGGGTCTCTTTTTCCTCCGGCACTTTACTGCTTGACAGGTGCTTTTCCACCGCCTCTTCGTCGAATTCCTCGGCTTCGCGTTCAATTATCTCCAAAGCTCCCTGGGGACATTCGCCGATACAGGCCCCCAGGCCATCACACAAATTGTCAGAAATGACCTTGGCCTTTCCATCGATAATGGCCAAGGCACCTTCGGCGCAACTGATTACACATTGTCCGCAGCCGTCACATTTTTCTTCATCTATTTGTATAATTTTCCTTTTTACTTTCATTTCCACCTCACTCGGCCTTTACCGGCAGATCTCGGTAAAATTTATTTACAGCGGCTTTAATTCAACAACAGGCCACGAGCCTGCTGACGGGCCGCACTGGATTCCAATTTTTTGTTGATCATGTTTTCAAGCTCAGCCTGTTCAATCTGCCCACTTTTAAGCAAATCTTCCCATTGAACAATAAGATCAGCCTCCTGGACAGCCCGGATTTCCGGCCCCGGTTCCTCGATTTTATCCTGCAAAGCGTCAAGAATCCGGCAGACCTGGTCTACCATTGGTTGCGGGGCTTCCAGTTTTTCCAGGATCTGACGAGCGCCCCCTTTGGTTGCCGGGTCAATCTCCAGCAAATAAGCGGCCATTAAAACAAGGGCCATGTTGGCCTGGAGGTCGGTACCGATCTTTTCCGCGTAACGGGCACGGCGCACTGCCCTGCCAATGGCTTTAAAATCGGTTTTCAGGGCCCGCTTGACCTCGATAGCCACCCTGTCCTTGAACAGGTCTTCTTTCTGGGCCAGAAGTTCCGGGGGCAGGTTGCCCAGGCACTGGGAAGCGAACTTACAGTAAGCTGCACAACCAAAATCAAGCTGGGGATTGACAAAACGATGCCCGCAATGATTGCACTTGCGCATGGTATCGTCTTTGAAAAACTCAACCTGCCTGCCGCACTGCGGACAGGGAACCTCGAAAATGGCTCCCGGTTTCCAGTACTGGGTATCTTGTCCCGGACATTTCATGATCCTTCTCCTGTTTTAACCGGTAAAGGCCCTCCGGTCTCCACCTGGGTACTTCTGAAACAATAAATATGGTTAAAGTTCGGGCCGGGGCATAATTGCCCCGGCCGGTTAAAAATCATCCCAAAATGGCCTTGAGGTCTTCTTCGGGGGTCTTGATGGGCATGATGTTGAAGTTCTCCACTAATACTTTGAGTACGTTGGGACTTACAAAAGCCGGCAGGCTCGGTCCCAAACGAATGTCCTTGATGCCCAGATGCAGCAGGCTGAGCAAAATGGCAACCGCCTTTTGTTCATACCAGGACAGAATCATCGAAAGGGGTAAATCGTTAACCCCACAGTTAAATGCCTCGGCCAGGGCTGTAGCGATCTTGACCGCCGAGTAGGCATCGTTGCACTGGCCGACATCCAACAAGCGCGGAATTCCACCGATATCACCCAGTTCCTTGTCGAAAAAGCGGAATTTGCCACAGGCCAGGGTCAAGATGATGCAGTCTGAAGGCACCTGTTCGACAAATTTTGTATAGTAGTCACGACCCGGTTTTGCGCCATCGCAGCCACCTACCAGGAAAAAGTGCCTGATGGCCTTGTCCTTGACAGCCTGGATCACCTTGTCAGCCACGCCCAGCACCGCATTGCGGGCAAAGCCCACCATGACCTGTTTGCCGGGCACATCCTCGGTAAAACCTTCCATGGACAGGGCCTTTTCAATAAGAGGTGTAAAATCCTTGTCGGCAATATGGGCAACTCCGGGCCAGCCCACCAGGCCTGTGGTGAAAATACGGTCCTTGTAACTATCACGGGGTTTCTGAATACAATTGGTAGTCATCAGGATGGCACCGGGGAACTTGTCGAATTCCTTGGCCTGGTTCTGCCAGGCAGTCCCGTAGTGGCCATAAAAATGCTCGTATTTTTTCAATTCCGGATAACCATGGCAGGGAAGCATCTCACCGTGGGTATAAACATAAATCCCCTTGCCCTCTGTCTGTTTCAAAACAAGTTCCAGGTCTCGCAAGTCATGTCCTGAGACCAGGATCGCCTTGCCTTTTTTAGCTCCCAGGGGAACTGCTGTCGGCACTGGGTGGCCATAAGTACCGGTATTGCCGGCATCCAAAAGTTCCATGGCCCTTATGTTTGTTTCTCCAACCTTCAGGGCCAAGCCCACCAGGTCCTCGACGGTTTTGCTGTCATCCAGGGTTGCAGCCATGGCTTCATAGACAAACTGGTATACTGCATCATCAGATTGCCCCAGGATCAGGGCATGATCGGCATAAGCACAAACACCTTTAAGACCGTAAACGATAAGCTCACGTAAACTGCGGATATCCTCGTTAAGATTGGGGTCGGCCATAACACCAACTTTTTCTCCCTGGGAGACCATCTCTTCCATGGTGGCTGCAGGAGTGAATACCGCCGGGCCATCACTGAAGTCAACATTTCCACCGGCGGCCTTTACCTTCTCCTTCAGCTGGTCCCGCAAAGCAACGCATTGACCTATGAGTTCAACAAATCGCTGGGGATCGAAATCCACATTGGTCAGAGTTGAAAAAGTGGCCTCACAGGTAAATTTATCTATTTCCCTGTCTTTGACTCCGACTTTGGCACCTTCCAGGGCCACCAGAGAAAGGCCCTTGATAGCGTAAACCAGAAGGTCCTGTAAAGCCGCCACTTCAGGCTGTTTACCACATACACCTACCTTGGTACATCCACTTCCCTTGGCCGTTTGTTCGCATTGAAAACAAAACATGTTTTTTCCCTCCTCATTTTTTTATGATGTTTACATGGTTAAGTTAAAAGCTAAACGCTCTTATTTGCCCTATGATGGTTTGTTAATATCAATCGCCCACCATGTTTGGATTGACTTAAATCAAAATTGTCAGGTTTTTTCCTTGAGAGGTATATTTTGTCCGGATATAATCCGCGACGCACAAACCTGAAGCTGGAGAACATATGGATAAAACTTTTGACGTTATTGCCGGAATTCCTCTTTTCAACGGCCTGTCATCGGCTCAAATAGAGGCCATAACCTCCATAGTAACCGAAAAGCGTTTTGCCCGCAGCCAGTCCATCTTTACAGAAGGTGATCCTGCCAACGGCTTTTTCATTATTGCCGAAGGCAAGGTTAAAATTTTCAAGGTTTCGCTGGACGGCAAAGAACAGATCCTGCATATTTATGGTCCTGGC
>JALVQM010000101.1:5872-6526 GCA_027025615.1 Desulfobacteraceae bacterium
GTGCCCATGTTTGCCGGAGGCAAATTTCCGGCCAATGCCCAGAGCCTGACAGCCAGCCGGCTCATTTTCCTGTCGCGGCATGATTTCGCCCGCCTGCTGGCGGTCCATCCCTCCCTGGCCATGAACATGCTGGCCGTGCTTTCCCGTCGGCTTCGGGATTTTACCGTTCAAATTGAAAACCTGTCTCTGAAAGAAGTCCCCGGTCGCCTGGCAGGCTACCTGCTTTACCTTGCTTCCGAACAGAACGAAGGCGATACCGTTGTATTGCCCATTTCAAAGGGCCAGCTTGCCAGTCTACTTGGTACTATTCCAGAAACCCTTTCGCGCATATTCGCAAAAATGACAGACCAGGGAATAATCAAAGTTCAGGGCAAATCAATTTCGATAACAAATCGAGGGGCAATGGAAGAACTTGCTCTTGAAGGCAGACTGGCAATCTAAGCCCGGTTTAAATTTCCAGAACCAAAACCATCTAATCTAACAATTAAACATATTCTAGAAAAAGATGTAGATGAGAGCTATTACCTCTCACAGAAATATTATATGGGCCTGAAAAAACATGCAGAGAGGCATAAGCAAAAAGGAAATGGATTTGGCTTAATAATACTTAAAACAACCGATATTGCAAACGCCTTGGTGTGCGGCGGTATGGGA
>JALVQM010000102.1:0-4473 GCA_027025615.1 Desulfobacteraceae bacterium
ATGGGCCGCGGGGCTGACATCCAGTGGGAAAGTCCCTTCGGAACCATGATGCCGGCCTACTACGCCATGTATGCCCGGGGACACATGGAAGCCTACGGCACCAGTCTGGAAGACCTGGCGGCCATTCGGGTCAAGGCGGCAACCTACGGCCAGCTCAACGACCGGGCGGTCTACCGCAAGCCGGTAACCGCCGACATGTTCAACGACCCGGAAAACATGATGTCCAACCCGGTTGCAAGCCCCCTGCGGGTGGGTGATTGCTGCGCCAATGCCGACGGCAGTTCGTGCATTATCGTGGCCAGCGCCGAAAAAGCCAAGGCGGTCTGCGACAAGCCGGTCTGGATCCTGGGACTGGGGGCAGCCAGCGCCCCGGTTAACCTGGCCGGCCGGGATGTTTTCAATGGCCTGGACGTGGCCCGCCGGGCCGCCGACCAGGCCTACCGGATGGCCGGGGTGGGTCCCAAGGACATCGATGTTGCCGAAGTGCATGACTGTTTCACCATTGCCGAAATGATGGCTTACGAAGACCTGGGCTTTGCCGAGCGCGGCCAGGGCAAGGAGTTGATCCGGGCCAGGGCCACCTACCAAGATGGTGAAATCCCGGTCAACATCGACGGAGGCCTGCTTTCCAAGGGGCATCCCATAGGGGCCACCGGGGGATCCCAGATCAGGACCATAGTGCTCCAGCTAAGAGGCGAAGCCGGCCAGATTCAGGTCAAAAACCCCCAGATCGGGCTGGTGCACAACATCGGCGGTGTCGGACTCTACGGCAACGTCACCATTCTGGGGATCTGATCACCCGGTGTCGATTGGCCGGGTAAAGCCTGTATTTGGAGGAAACAATGGGCAAAGCCAAAAAAGATATTGACGACCGCTTCAAGAAGTTCGGCACGGTGGGATTCACCGCCACAACCAAGGTAAACGACTTCGTGACCCACCTTGAAGAAGGCAAGGTGACCGGGACCCGCTGCAAGAACTGCGGCAAAACCTACTTTCCACCGCGGGCCGATTGCAGCCAGTGTCTCAACTCGGAAATGGAGTGGTTTCCGGTTGAAGGAAACGGCAAGCTGGTCACTTTCAGCCGCCTGAGTTTCGGGCCGGCTGGCTTCAAGGAAGACATACCTTATACCATCGCCGTGGTCGATTACGGCGACTACAAGGTTTTTGGCCGTATTGCCGACGGAATCGATGAGGGCGAGCTCGCCGTGGGAATGGAAATGACGACCCGCGCCAATCGCCTGCCAAACGGCCAACTGAATTACGTTTTCGAAAAAGCCTGATTGAGAAGAGGGGAAACTAGCCATGACGGAATTGAAGTTTTTCAACTACGATCTGACAGACCAGGTGGTCCGGCTCACCCTGAACCGTCCCAAGCACAACGTGCTCAATATCGACATGATGAACGAGTTGAACGGTGTCCTGGACCGGGTTGCCGCCGACCAGGACGTCAAATGCCTGGTGCTGGATGGCGAGGGCCCCAGCTGGTGCGCCGGGGTCGAGGTGGCGGACCACAAGCCGGAAATGGTCGATGACATGATCGCCGTCTTCAACGGCATTTTCAAACGAATCGACAAGATCGGGGTTCCGGTTATCGCGGCCGTTCACGGAGCCTGCCTGGGAGGAGGCATGGAGCTTGCCATCGCCTGTGACATTATCGTCGCTTCCGAGAAGGCGGTTTTCGGTCAGCCGGAAATAAAGCTCGGCTTTTTCCCGCCTTATGCCGCCATCCGGCTGCCCCAACTTGTGGGACCGGCCAAGGCGATCGAAATCTGTACCACCGGCAAGCGGTACACGGCCCAAGAGGCCCGCGAGATAGGCCTGCTGCACCACGTGGCACCTGCTGACAATTTCTCCGACTACCTGGAAAAGCTGGTCAAGGAAATCAAGGTCTGCAGCCCTCTTATCATCCGGCTCAACAAGCAGGCGGTCAAGGACAACCTCGGCCTGCCTTTTGACCAGGCCGTGGAAAAGGTGAGCGACCTTTTTCTCAACCGCCTCATGAAAACATCCGACACCCTGGAAGGCATCAAGAGTTTCGAAGAAAAACGCCGGCCGGTCTGGACCAACAGCTGATTGGCATCCGCCGGTGCTCATAATGCATGCAAACCGTATCACGAAAAGGAGATGGGACCATGGCTAAGATGGTATCCTGGCAAATGGTGGAACCGGGCAAACCACTTCAAAAAACAGAAGCCGACATTCCTACTCCCGGGCCGGGGCAGGTTGTGGTCAAAGTCGCCGGCTGCGGAGTTTGCCATACCGACCTGGGATTTTTCTACGACGGCGTGCGCACCAAGACCCAACCGCCGCTTACCTTGGGCCATGAGATCAGCGGAATCGTACAGACCGCCGGTCAGGGAGCCGAAGACCTGCTCGGCAAGGCGGTCATCATCCCGGCGGTGATGCCATGCGGGGACTGTGATGTCTGCAAGCAGGACCTGGGCAACATCTGCGTGGCCCAGAAAATGCCGGGCAACGACATCCAGGGCGGCTTTGCCAGCCACATCCTGGTGCCGGCCAATCAGCTCTGCGAAGTTCCACTGGACGCCGACGGTAAACCGGCCGGAAAGGCCGATATTTCCCTGGCCGAATTGTCGGTGGTGGCCGATGCGGTCACAACCCCCTACCAGGCAGTGGTTGACTCCGGACTCAGTGCCGAGGATACAGCCATTTTCATCGGCGTTGGCGGAGTTGGCGGCTTCGGGGCCCAGATAGCCAAGGCCAAGGGAGCCCTGGTGATTGCCATCGATATCGATCCGGCCAAGCTGGAAATGATCGCACCCTATGTCGATGCCACATTCAACTCCAAGGAGATGCCTTTCAAGGAACTGCGCAAAGCGGTTTCGGCCTTTGTCAAGGAAAAGGGGCGCCGCCGGACCCAGTGGAAGATCTATGAAACTTCAGGTACGGCCCCGGGCCAGACAACGGCCTTCGGCCTCCTGACCTATGGTGCCAACCTGTCGGTGGTTGGTTTTACCATGGCCAAAGTAGAGATCAGGCTTTCGAACCTTATGGCTTTCCATGCCTCTGCCCGCGGTAACTGGGGATGCGTCCCCAAGTACTACCCGGCTGTCAGGGACCTGGTGCTGGAAGGCAAGATTGACATGAAACCGTTTGTCAAGATCTTCCCCCTGGATCAAATCAACGAGATCTTCGAGCAGGTCCACCAGCGCAAGATCTTGCAGCGGCCCATACTTGTTCCTTAATATGTAAACAATCGGACCCAAGGAAGGAAACATGCACAAACTACTTACAGACAATCCTGGAGAAAAACTTTTATTGCTGGGGAACGAGGCCATAGCCAGGGGCGCCATAGAGGCCGGGGTAGCGTTTGCCACGACCTACCCGGGCACGCCGTCTTCAGAGATATCCCTCAATCTTTTCCAGATGTCGCACGAAAGCGACCTGTACTTCGAGTACAGCACCAACGAAAAGGTGGCCCTGGAGGTTGCCGCAGGAGCGGCCAACTCGGGGTTGCGAACCATGTGCATGATGAAACATGTCGGGTTGAACGTGGCCGCAGATCCCCTGATGACCCTGGCCTATGTGGGGGTCAAAGGTGGGATGGTGGTTCTGACCGCCGATGACCCGGCCATGTTTTCCAGCCAGAATGAGCAGGACAACCGTTATTACAGCAAGCTTTCCGGGCTGCCCATGCTGGAACCTTCATCGGTGGCCGAGGCCAAGGAGATGTTGGTCTATGCTTTCGATCTGTCCGAAAAACTCGGTGAACCGGTATTGTTCCGCACCACCACCAGGATCAACCATTCCAGCGCCTTCGTGACCTTGGGACCGGTGACCGCACCCCGAACCAAAGGGGACTTCCAAAAAGATCCCTTCAGCTATGTCACCGTGCCAGCTGTCTCCCGCAAACTGCACGTACGGTTGCTGGAAAACATGGCCAAGGCCGCCGAAATCTCTGAAACCAGCCCCTACAACCTGGTCCAGGGATCCGGCAAGCAAGGGGTGATCTGCAACGGGGTCAGCTTCAACTATGCCACGGATGCAATCGGCGAACTGGGCCTTGAGGGCAAGGTAAAGATCCTGCGCATAGGCATGTCCAATCCACTACCGGCCGGGATGATCGTAGATTTCCTCAAGGACTGTGAAAAGGTCCTGGTAATCGAGGAGGGAGAGCCTTTCCTGGAGGAAGCCGTCAAGGCCCTGGCCCAGGAGGCCGGGCTGACCCTCAAGATCGCAGGCAAAGGCAAGGACCTGCTTTCCAGGCTCTACGAGTTCGATCCCACCATAGTCTGCCAGGCCATGGCCAACTTTTTCGGAATCAAATACGATCCGCCCCAACAAGTCGATCTGTCCGACCTGCCCGAGGCACCCATGCGGCCGCCCAACCTTTGTGCCGGATGCAGTCACCGGGCCACCTACTACGCAGTCAAAAAGGCGGCCGAAGGCATGGATACGATCTATCCAACCGATATCGGCTGTTATACCCTGGGATTTTTGCCGCCCCTCCAA
>JALVQM010000102.1:4483-6501 GCA_027025615.1 Desulfobacteraceae bacterium
CAAGGCAACCGGGAAAAAGGTGATCTCGTTCATCGGCGATTCCACCTTTTTCCATTCCGGCATGACCGGCTTGGTAAACGCCATCTTCAACAATCACAATTTCACCCTGGTTATCCTGGACAACGGAACAACGGCCATGACCGGCCATCAGCCCCATCCCGGGGTGGACATGTCGGACTTCAACCTTGAAGGCTTCGGCCGGGTATCCATTGAAGAGGTCGTCAAGGCCATCGGGGTGAAGAAAGTGACGGTGATCAATCCATACAAGGTGGCCAAGAGTGTCGAGGCCATCCGCGAGACCCTTGAGTACGAGGGTGTCTCGGTCATCATTTCGCGCCAGATGTGTACCTTGTATGCCAAGAGCCTCAAGAAAATAAAGGTCAGGGCTTTTACGATTACCGATAAGTGCAAGAATCACCGGGTCTGCATTGATACTCTGGCCTGCCCGGCGTTCTACCTGGAAGGTGAACAGGTTCGCATCGACGCCGATGTTTGCGTTGGATGCGCGGTCTGCGCCCAGATTTGTCCGGAAAACGCCATCCGGCCGGCAAAAAAGAACGCCTGATTACCCCTGGGGGCCTTTGGAGCCTGTTGCGAAAGGCTTAAATTTCCAGATAGAAGGACGGATACACCATGGATATTACTCGACTGATAATCGTTGCTGTCGGCGGGCAGGGTAACCTGCTGGCCTCCAAAGTCCTCGGCGAGGCAGCCTTGCTGGCCGGGGTACCCTTCCGCATGAGCGAAATCCACGGCATGGCCCAGAGGGGTGGCGTGGTCGAATCGGCCGTGGTTTTCGGCGATGCCAACAGTACCATCATCTCCGATGGAAAGGCTGACATCCTGCTCGGTTTCGAACCCCTCGAAACCATGCGCGCCATGAACAAGTGCAATATCGAAACCACCGTCATAACAAACCTTTCTCCCTTGCCGCCTTTTACCGTGGCCATCGGGAAAGGTACCTATCCTGACGTGGACAAGCTCCGGCAGCAAATCGCTTCAAAGGTCAAGCGGCTGCTTGCCTTCGACGGCTTGGCCCTGGCCAAGCAGGCCGGCAATCCCATGGCGCTGAACATGGTGCTGCTGGGAGCCTTGATTCAAAGCAATACAGTGCCCGTAACAGCCGAGCAGGTAAAAACCGCGATCAAGACCAAGACCAAGCCGGCATTTGTAGACACCAACATCAAGGCTTTCGATCTGGGTTTCGAAGCAGCGGCCAAAGCGTCTTAAACCATAGGCTATCAACCGGCAGGTGCAAAGGCCGACAACTTCAGCAGGTTGATGAACACAATTCATTTATCTACTGAAGTTCATAATAAGAGAATATTTTTATAAACACATTTCGTTCTGGCCTTGCAGGTCCAAACGAGAGATGGGGCCGCTGGAAAACCCAGCCACCCCTGAGCCAACCAACCCAAGGAGGTCACCATGCCCTGGAACGACGAATTCGAATGCATGCCCCTGGAAAAAATGCAAGCCTTTCAATTGGAAAAGCTGAAAGAAACCGTGGATTGGGTTTCCAAACGGGTTCCTTTCTACCAGAAGAAATTGAAGGAACTTGGCGTCAAGGCATCGGATTTGAAGAGCATCGAGGATGTGGCCAAATTACCTTTCACGGAAAAAAACGACCTGCGGGACAACTACCCCTTCGGGCTGTGTGCCGTCGACCTAAAGGACGTGGTCAGGGTGCACGCCAGTTCCGGCACCACCGGAAAACCCATAACCGGCCCCTATACCAAGGAAGATCTTGAAATGTGGACCGAGTGCATGGTTCGCAACTTCTGGGCCGCCGGTGTGCGGCCGGAACATGTCGTTCAAAACGCTTACGGCTATGGTCTTTTTACCGGCGGCCTGGGTTTCCACCAGGGAGCCACGGCCCTGGGTTGTACCGTGGTGCCCACCAGTTCAGGACTTACCGAACGCCAGATTACCCTGATGCAGGATTTCAAGACCGATGTCTTGTGCTGCACGCCCTCTTACGCCCTTACCATCGCCGAGCGGGCCGAGGAACTGAAGGT
>JALVQM010000103.1 GCA_027025615.1 Desulfobacteraceae bacterium
GCCGCCGGCTGCCAGGCAGGATATCCCTGACCTGCCTTGATACGCCCCCCAACCATTGTTACCAAAGCAGCAATGGAATCGGTAACGTCTTGTAAGGCGGACATATACATCGACCGAATACTGCATCCTACTTCCAGCTTCCCTTTTGCCAGAATTACCTTGGCAAGGTTGCAGGATGTTTCCGGGCTTCCTGCCGGATCCGGGCTTAATTCCAGAACGCCATGAGGCAAAGCCGCCAACAATGCCACTATTCTCCTGCTGGCTTCATGGCCAAGACCGGAGGCGTCAACCGGATCTGTTACTTTTTCTAAACTTACGGTCAGATCCGGGTCGGCAACCCCGTACTCGGTTGCAAGCTGGTCGCCCGCCTTTCCGACCTCTCTGGCAATTCGGGGGAAAAACTCTCTTTTGACAGCCACCTCGGCATTTGCTTTCCTGGCAATTGCATTGTAAGCACCGCCCCCTTCCATTCTAACAAGCCTTATCCGGCAAAGGCTTTGGATGCGGTTAAGGACTCTTACCATCAGTCTTACGGCACTGGCCCTGTGTTTGGCTATATCCACCCCGGAATGTCCTCCCCTCAGGCCACTGACAGACAGGTTAAAAACCAGTTCATCATCAGCCAGGGGTAAAATGTTCTGTTCCAGGTAAAGATCAATGCTCCGACCGCCTGCCGAGCCGATTGTAAATTGACCTTCTGTCTCTGAATCGAGATTAAGCAGATAATTGCCGGTCAGCCATTGTCCGGACAAATTGCGCACGCCGGTAAAACCGGATTCTTCGTCTACGGTAAACAGCAGTTGCAGGGCTGGGCGCTTGATATCTTTTTCTACTGCGGCAGCCAAGGCCAAGGCCATGCCGATACCATTGTCAGCCCCAAGGCTAGTATCGGCAGCGTGCAGCCAACGGTCCTCATAAACCAGCTTAATAGGGTCTTTTGTGAAATCATGATAGCTTGAACTTGTTTTCTCACACACCATATCCATGTGTGTCTGCAGAATAACGGGAAGTTCAGCTGATCCCCTGCCGGCAACGGGTATCAGTACGTTTCCAACAACATCCCGCTTGGCCTGAAAGTTGTGGTTCACGGCCCAATCCAGCAGCCATTTACTAATTGCTTCTTCATTTTTCGAACAGCGGGGAATTGAAGATATCCCGGCAAACAAGTCCAAAACCTTTGTAATTGAATCAATCATTATCAACTCCGAACAGGACGTATCAGATTATATTTGTCAGCAAAACCATTGATATCCCGGACAGTTTGCAGTTCATCCTGCAATCGGCCCTGACATTCTGTTGGAAAACCGCATGATGCGGGCAAGCCAAGGCAGAATTCGACGAAAACGGGCTGTTTATATGGAACAAACGAGTATTTTGAGCCGGACTTTAACAAAGTATGGACAAACGCGACACTTTTTCGACAGGCTTCTAAAGTATGATCCTGCTCCATCCGATATTAATCTCAGTAACGGTTAAAATTCAAACATTCAACGTAAGGCAGGGCCTCGATGGGCATCAAAATGCTTTTCACCGCCGCTTTTGTATTTTTCCTGATTTACCGTCAGACAGCTGATCCGGTCATGCTTTTTTGCGTTTTCTATTCTATCGTCCTGGCAGTCTGCATGTTGGGCTACAAGGCGGACAATCTCGATCTTATCAAAAAGCGATCCCCAACAGACGAAAATGACAGCCTGCCACCAAAGCCATAAGGCCTTATCCGCTTAAATCATTATTTACGGGCAAGACTGTCAAGGATAAGAGCCGCATTCTCGGCACAGGAGATGAGTACATGTTCCTGGATGCGACCCCCATTCAGGTACTCGTTCAAATGGAAATCGTCACCACTGGCAGTAAATAGCCTGCCTCCGGCCGCTTCAACTATAACCCTGACAGCAGCCAGGTCTTTAATTGATTCATTGGTCACCAGGGCACCATCGGCTCTGCCCATGGCGACGTAACAGGCATGAGCCCCTGTGCTCCCCATGTCTCTGATTTTACCGGGAAAACTGGATGAATATTCCTGATGAAACCTTGAAAAAGTAAACAAAAGACTTTCTTCGGTCAAAGAAGGCCGGTAAACAACCCGGATGGCCCGTTTACCCCAGTAGGCCGCCTGTCCAGCCGAAGCATGAAACAAATCCCCGGTTGCAGGCATGAAAAAAGCTCCAAAGACCGGCCAGAAATTTTCCAGCAGGGCTATTGATAAACCCCAAATGGGAATTCCGCTCTGGAAGTTGTCCACCCCGTCAAGGGGATCGATAATCCAGAGGTAACGCCGGTCGTCATGGGCATATTTTTCAGGAGTCAAGTCCTGTCCAAAAACTTGATGATTTGGAAATTCATGGTTCAGTCTCTCGGCCATAAATCCAATCAGCTCCAGCTCTGCCCGGGTCACCAGGTTATGATCAAACTCGGCTGCACCCAGTCTGCGTCCGTAATATGAAAGGGCTTTTTCGCCTGCGGCTTGAATCAATTCAAGGGCGAAGCGGCCTAATCCTTCCAGGGACACCCGGCGATCTTTGGTCATAAAGCCTCCTTCCTTTCAAGGTTAGATTGTTGCCCGATGCTACGGCAATTTTACAACGTATCATATCGTAAGCGTTGCGAATAAAAGCCAACAAGGCGTAATGCATAGTACACCTCATTGGCAACGGCTCAATGCACAACAGAAATATCGGACTATTTGACAAGCTGACAAAATGGTTGGCCGGATCAGGACATCTGACAGAAGTACTGGAAACTTGAACAAAAAACAGCAAATTTGCTTCTCGTGGCCTCTGCAAAGCACCCAGGGCAGGTGCCGCAAAGCAGGATAAGAGGACTATGGTAAAAGGCTAACTTTTCTTGGAAGCGTATCCATCAGCATACCAACCGCCTCCTTTAAGCTCAAAGGAACATTTTGAAATTATCTTTTTAGCCATTTTATGGCATTTAGGACACTCAATTTCCTCGGTGCCCATTTTGACCAACTCTTCAACAACCTGGCCACATTGGCATTCGAACTCGTATACCGGCATATGAAGTCCCTCGTCATTCCGGCAGATTGCCGGGTATTTTTCATCTTGAAAGACCATAAGCCGCTCTGGCATAACTGTCAAGAAAAACTAAACCACTTGAACATGATTAGAACATAGGGGATTTTGAAAAGCCGCCGCAGCCCCAGGCTCGCTTTTCTAAGGCAAGGGGGGCTTAAGCGTCTTGCCATGGGAGGGCAACTCCCATGGCAACTGCCTGCAGGCCTGCGGCGGCCGAAGCATCATAACGCCTCAGACATCATGGTTTTATCCTTATCACCTTGAATCCCTGGTTACGCCTCTTGACCAACATTGCAATGGCCTTTTTTGTGCTGCTTGCCCTACGTATCTGTTTCCTGAAACCATCAAGGTTTTTTACGCGTTGATGGTTAATTTCTTTTATAATGTCGCCAGCCTGAAGCCCAGCCTCATCAGCACGGCTTCCGCTTTGAACATCTACCACCAGCACCCCTTCTTCCTTACTTTCCAAACCAAACTGACGAGCTCTTTCAGGTGTTATTTCCGCAACTTGAATTCCCATTGATTCACTGCGACCACTGTCACGGGTTACCACCAACTGCTCATCTTCACGTTTGGCAACGGTAACTGTCACCGTTTTCTGCTTGCCGTTGCGCATCAAGGTTATCCTGGTCTTACTGCCAACAGGGGTATTTGCAATAATCGATGAAAGCTCGCGACCAGTCGAAACAGGATGGCCGTCCACGGCAATGATTATGTCATTGGGCTTGATACCGGCCTTGTCTGCCGGGTCTCCTTCGAAAACCTGGGTTACGAGAACCCCTTTGCGGGTTTTTAGGCCGTAGTACTCGGACAACTCGGGAGTAAGATTCTGGATGGCGACCCCCAGCCAGCCCCTGGTTACGGAGCCCTTTTCCTTGAGCTGGGCAACAATTGATTTAGCCATATTTATGGGTATGGCAAACCCGATGCCCTGTCCACTGGCTATAATGGCAGTGTTAATCCCAACGACCTGGCCTTTAAGATTGAGCAGAGGACCTCCGCTGTTACCGGGATTAATGGAAGCGTCGGTCTGGATAAAATTATCGTAAGGCCCGGCACCAATCACCCTCTTTTTGGCGCTGACGATGCCTGCAGTAACGGTCTGTTCCAGCCCGAAAGGACTGCCAATCGCCAATACCCAGTCGCCGACTTCAAGCTTATCAGAATCCCCCAGTGGCAAAGGATGCAAATTGCGAGCACCATCGATCTTGATCAATGCAAGGTCGGTTTTGGGGTCCCGGCCGACTATTTTGGCATCATATTCTTTTTCATCGTATAAAGAGACTCTGATCTTATCGGCCCCTTCGACCACATGATTATTGGTAACGATATAACCTTCTTTATCTATAATAAAACCTGAACCAAGGCTGCGCTGCTTGTAATCCCGCTGGGGAGGATTGAATGGTCCGAAAAAATCCTCAAAGGGATTTCCTTTGGGCCCGAAAAAATGACGAAAAACCTGCCCGCCGCCTTTAATGGTTTTAACGGTGCGAATGTTGACAACCCCTGGTTTGGCTTCTTTGGCCAATTCAGCAAAATTGGCAGGTACCATAACCACGCCGCTGTCCCCGGCTGCTGTTATGCCAACCCAGCTAACCAGCAAGGCAAGACTGGCTATCAGGGCAATTGTGGATTTGAAGATGATATTGGGACGTCGTTTCATTAAACATACCTCCTTTCGGAATATATTATGTCGTAACTCGGTTTCAGGGTAACCATAGCTATTTATCCTGACTGGAAGATTACCTGAAGATTACCAATTGGTAATCTTTGCAGCCTTCCATGGCTTGTGGCAATACCATCAACTAAAAATAATTGGATAATATTAAAAGTCAAGTCAGATAGTTGGAAGGATGACCTTGAAAGTACTGCCTCGACCGGGCTTGCTTTTGACCTCAATCCGGCCGCCATGAACCCTGGCTACCGCCAGGGCAAGGCTCAACCCCAGTCCGGCGCCGGAAGTGCCACGGGTTTGATCCGCGCGATAAAAACGCTCGAATATATGTGGCAAGTCGCGATCTTCAATACCAGACCCAGTGTCTGTCACAGTCAAACAAACCATACCGGGCACTGAATCCACTGATAGACCAACGATCACCTTGCCCCCGCAATCGGTGTACTTCAAGGCATTGTCCAGGAGGTTGGCAATCATTCGCTGGAGCATTTTTTCATTCCCGTTTACAATTCCGGCTACATTTTCAGGCTGCATAATCAACTCTATCCCCCGGTCTTCGGCAACAGGTTGAAAAAGTTCGCAGGCCTGTTTGGCTGTTACCCAAAGATCCACCGGCTTGCGGTCCAGGTGCTCGACGCCTGACTCGGTCCTTGAAATGGTCAACATGGTGGATATCATATCCAGCAGCCGATCACACTCTTCAATGGTGCTTGCGGCCATATGGACAAATTCATCCAAATACGATTGGCCTGCCGGTGTAGAAACATTTCCCTGTTTCCTTTGCCCGGCATGTGCCCGGGCCAGGGTAACCTCGGCCAGTCCCCTGATGCGGGTAATGGGGCTGCGCAGATCATGGGCGATGTTATCGTTCATTCGGCGTATATTGGCTACAAGGGACTGAATCCGGTCCAGCATCTGGTTGATGGTAACAGCCAATTCATCTATTTCATCGCCCCTGCGCCCCACGGGAACAC
This sequence comes from Desulfobacteraceae bacterium, assembly GCA_027025615.1. Classification (GTDB taxonomy): domain Bacteria; phylum Desulfobacterota; class Desulfobacteria; order Desulfobacterales; family Desulfosarcinaceae; genus JALVQM01. Next base: position 5,685 of record JALVQM010000103.1, read on the forward strand.
GGGCGTCAAGATCGTTTTGAGTAATCCGGCGGGCGGTGCGGGCTATTTTCTCCACCCCGGACATGGCCCGTCGGGCCATAAAGGCTCCCACAGCCATGGCACCTGCCAGCAGAACAACCATTACGGTTAGGAAAACCCGCTTGAACGATGCCAACAGGGCAAATTCTTCGTCCAGCGAAACTCCCCACTGCAGGATTATGTCAGCTCCTATGCGCCGGTAAATTATTCGCACCTGCCGTTGAGATCCGGGACCAGGGAGATGCCTGGTCTCAAGGAAATGGGGAGCACCGGAAACCAGAATCGCTGCGGCAGTCCGATTCATCCCTACCTGTCCCCATTGGGACAGGTTTGCCGAGGCGAACACAACTCCGGTACGGTAAAACATCCTGAAAAAGGCCCGCTTTTCGCCGGCCGCTTCCGCCTGCAAGCGTGCAATCGTTATTGCAGTGGCAATGTCCTGTAATTGGTAAATCCGGGCAATCTCGTCGACCTGTTTTTGAAGGTATTCGTCAGTACGGCTTTGAATCTCTGAGCTGATCAAAAAATAAATACCGACAAAAGCCACCAAAGCTGAAATACAGAATAGCAGGGCGTACCATAGCGTAAGCCGGACGGTAAAAGAACGGAATAACTTATTCATCTGCTTCAAGCCTGTATCCAACACCCCGGACGGTATGGATCAACTTTTTTTCAAAACCGCGGTCAATTTTATCCCGCAGGCGACAGATACGAGCTTCAACAACGTTGGTCTGGGGATCGAAATTATAATCCCATACATGTTCCATGATCATGGTTTTGGAAACAACCC
>JALVQM010000104.1 GCA_027025615.1 Desulfobacteraceae bacterium
ACTCGGAGATGTGTATAAGAGACAGATGATGGAAAGTCGATCAAGACCGAAGGCCTCAAGTGGGTAATCAATCCCTACGATGAACTGGCCGTGGAAGAAGCTTTACAAATTCGCCAGGAACAGGGCGGCAGCGTCACAATAGTCAGCCTGGGACCCGCCAAGGCCGACGAAGCCATCAGGACCGCCCTGGCCATGGGAGCTGACAAGGGCTTGCGGATTGATCCTGCAGACAAGGCTTATGACAGCCTGGCAACTGCAAAGATCCTGTCGGCGGTTTTGAAAGACCGCCAATACGACCTGCTGATAGCCGGTTACCGGGCAGTCGATGATGACTGTCACATGGTGGGCCCGGCCCTTGCCCAACTGTTGGATATTCCAAACATCTCCATGGTAATTGATGAAAAGCTGGAAGGAGACAAAATCTGTTGCCGCTGTACTATTGACGGGGGTACCGTTGATTTGGAAGCGTCCCTGCCGGTGCTGCTTACCACCCAACGGGGGCTCAACGAACCGCGCTATGCAAGCCTGCCGGGAATCATGAAAGCCAAGAAAAAACCAATCGACGTAATAAAGGTGGAAGACCTGGCGATTGATGCCACCCAACTCGAACCCAGGGTCAGGATCAAGTCCATGGCTCCGCCGCCGGAACGTTCTGCCGGAAAAATCATTGAAGGCGAAACCGTGGAGCAGAAGGTCAGCGAACTGGTCAAGGCCCTTTCCGAGGAAGCCAAGGTTATATGAGTTCAACAGACCTCACAAAAGCAGAACATAACATGGTTTTGCCTGGAATGTCAGCATAACCATCACAGATGATAAGGAGTTTAGCATGTCCTCTACAATACTGGCCATAACCGAACAAAGCGAAGGTCGCTTCCGTAAAATCAGTTACGAAGTTTTGAGCGAAGCCAGAAGACTGGCTCAACAAACAGATGCTTCCCTCACCGCTGCGGTCCTGGGAAGCGGCCTCGATGAAAAGGCTTGTGCCGAACTTGGAAAATACGGCGCCGATAAAATAATCATGGCGGATCATCCTGGCCTGGCCACTTATACCGCCGATGCCTGGGTCAACGTACTTGCGGCGATCATCAAGGATCAGGAATGCAAGACTGTGGTTCTGGGCTCCACCAGTTGCGGCAAAGACATGGCCGGCCGACTGGCGGCATGTCTGGGTGCCGGCTTGGCCATGGAATGCCTTTCTGCATCAGTCCAGGACGGCAAGTTGACAGTTGCACGCCCCATGTACGGAGGTAAGGTGATTGCCGAAGCGGTCATCGAGTCTGATATCCGCCTGGTAGCTCTCCGCCCCAAAGCCGCCCAGATAACAGAAGAGGCCGGCGCCGGTGAAATTCAAAAAATAGACGTGGACCCGGGCCAGTCACGCACAAAGGTGGTCGATCAGCAACTGGCGGTCGGCAAGGTTGATCTGACCGAGGCAGACGTGGTGGTCTCAGGCGGTCGCGGTATGGGGGGGGCTGATTACTCGGTTATCGAACAGTTGGCCGAAGTCCTGGAAGCGGCCGTGGGCGCTTCCCGCAGCGCCGTGGATGAAGGCTGGCGCCCGGCCAGCGACCAGGTGGGACAAACCGGCAAGGTGGTTTCCCCCAACCTGTACATCGCCTGCGGCATCTCCGGTGCCATTCAGCACCTTGCAGGTATGTCATCTTCCAAAGTGATCGTGGCCATCAACAAGGACCCGGAAGCCCCCATTTTTTCAAAGGCCGATTACGGTATCGTCGGAGACTTGTTCCAAGTAGTGCCGGTGCTTACAGAACAAATCAAGAAAATCAAAGGGTAATGCACTAAAAATTATCGTCTAGGACTTATTTGAAACAAAAAAGGCCGCCAAAAACTGGCGGCCTTTTGACTTTTTACTTGGCACTTGTTAGACAGCCAATTTGTAACCGTAACCCCCATAAAAGCCATGAATATATATTTCGCAAGCCTCGGATGCGCCCGCAACCAGGTAGACAGTGAGATAATGTGCCAGCAATTACGCCGCTATGGCTTTGACCTGGTTGACGATCCGCAGCAGGCAGAGATCATCGTGGTCAACACCTGCAGTTTCATAGAGTCTGCCGCCCAGGAATCCATTGATACCATCCTGGACCTGGCATCCTTTAAACACAAGGGAAACTGTCGGCGACTGATAGTGGTCGGTTGCCTTCCGGAACGTTACCGGGCAGATATTTCAAAGTCACTGCCGGAAGTCGACGTTTTCATCGGCACCGGAGGGTTTGACAAATTGCCGGAAGCCGTCACGGGCTCCATCCGGCAGGGAACATGTCTCCTGCCGGATCCAGCAGCCGGCAAACCCATGGCCGGACTTGCCAGACAGCCATTTGCCCGCCACCAAGCTTATCTTAAAATCGCCGAAGGCTGCAACCGGCATTGCACATATTGTATCATCCCCAGGCTGCGCGGGCCACAACGCAGCTTCACTGCCGAAGATCTCCAGGACGAAGCCCGCAACCTGATTGAACAGGGGGCCGGAGAAATTACCCTGGTTGCCCAGGAAACCACGGCCTGGGGACAGGACCTGGATTCAGAGCTCGATTTTGCCGACCTGCTGGATTTGCTTGCCCGCCTGGACCAAAAGGTATGGATCCGTTTTTTTTATGGACACCCGTCAAGCTTCAGCAGCCGCATCATAGAAGTTGTCAACCGGCATTCCAACCTTTGTCCGTATTTTGATCTTCCCATACAGCATGCAAGTGACCCCGTCCTCAAAAAAATGGGGCGGGATTATACCCGGCGCAAATTGGAAGACTTGTTAGAACTAATCCGCAAGCAGGTACCCGGTGCGGTTTTGCGCACCACCGTCATGACCGGTTTTCCTGGTGAAAACGACAAAGATTTTGAAACCCTGGCCGCCTTTGTAGAGCGGGTCAAGTTTGACCACCTGGGGGTCTTTATCTATTCCGATGCCGACGATTTACCATCCCACAGCCTGCAAGGGGCTGTACCAAGAGATGTTGCCCTTGAACGTTACCACCGTCTGATGCAGCGCCAGCAGCATATATCCAGCCAACGCAACAAGCGTTACAACCGTCAAAAACTTCCGGTCTTGATCGAAGATCTCTCTGAAGATAATATTCATATCGGCCGGACCATGTTCCAGGGACCTGAAGTCGACGGTCTGACCTTTGTCCGCATCCCGGAAGGCAGACAGGTGTCCCCGGGAGAAATAGTATCCGTCCGGATTGTAGATACTCTGGAATACGACCTGGTGGGAGAACTCGCATGAACTCTTTGAAACAACGGATACTGTCAGCTGTGAAAAACGACCTGCTGCAGATTGAAAAAGAGCTGGCAGCCAACCTCAATCCCCACTTGGAGCTTGTTAAGCAGGTCGCCGGTCACCTGCTGTTTGCCGGCGGCAAACGCCTCAGACCGCTTTTAATGGTTTTGGCCGCAAAAACCTGCGGTTATGAAGAGCCATCCGTATACCGATATTCCACCATTTTCGAATACCTGCACGCAGCCACCCTGCTCCATGACGACCTTGTCGACGGGGGCAGTATTAGACGCGGCCAACCGGCTGCCCATACCGTTTGGGATGCCCCCACCGCGGTTTTAACCGGTGATTTTCTGCTGGCCCGTTCCCTGTCAATAGCTGCGGGCGCCGGCATACCTGCCATGATCGATGTCATGGCCAATATAACCGAAAATATGTCCCAGGGTGAAATTCAACAACTCCACAACAGGGGATCCCTGGACATGACCGAGACGGAATACTATACAGTAATAGAGCGCAAGACAGCCGTCCTGTTCCAGGGTGCTTGCCGTTCCGGAGCCCTCATCGCCGGGGCTGACCGGAATTGCCAGCAGGCACTGGCACGTTACGGTTACCACTTGGGGATGGCATTCCAGATGGCAGACGACCTCCTGGACTACACCCAGACCGAACAAAACACGGGCAAGCTCCCGGGGGCCGATCTGCGGGAAGGCAAACTGACTTTGCCGGTAATTGCAGCCCTCTCGCAGGCCGGAGAAGCAGATTATCAAGTTATGCGGCGGATTGTATCCAGCTCCGGCTTCAGCGAACAGGATTTCAGGACCTTGATCGAATATTTACATAACTGCGGCGGGATAGATTACACCAGGCAAAAAGCCGGCGAACATGTAAACATGGCCAAGGAGGCTTTGCATACCTTGAACACAGCGCCTGCCGTAACCATCATGGAAGATATCGCCGATTATGCGCTGGCCAGAAAAATTTGAATGTATGTGCCTTACAAACAAGGATTCAACAAATCGTCAACAGCAAGTTTTTGCAAAATATTTAACAATTAACTGTCAGCCAGGAATTCCGCAATGAAGATGAAAAGGATTTACCCCGGAAAACCAACAGACAGGCATGCCTGCTTCCTTCGAAAATTTACTCAAAAAGTAACGTTGACATCTCTTGTTGGGATATTCCTGACCCTGGTTGTCAGCCTGGTACTTTGCCCGGACTGCCAAGCGGCAGGCAAAACCAAACCCCTAACGGTAACCGTCATCGGTTCGAGCCCCGCATCTGCAAAAAACCTGCCCAAGTCCCGGCAGGAGGCAGTCGCCGATGGGCTGGAAGAGGCGGTTGATCAGGCCCTTGGCAAACTGCTTCCACCTGAAACAATAATCGCCAAGTTTCAACTTATAGGTGAGTCCCTGCTTTCCAAGACGGAAACTTTCATCCTTGGATACAAGGTTCTGGCTGAAGCTGTTCATGACAAGCACTATAGGGTTGTTGTTCAGGCCACGGTTTCCATGGAGAGAATTCGCGAGCACCTTGCAAACCTGGGCCTGATGTTGGGCAGTATGCCCTATCCACGGGTCCTGGTCGTACTTTCAGAGCAACAACCGGGCAACCTCGAACAAAAAACATGGTGGTCCGGCAGTCAGGACAAAACTGTCGTCTCGGGCAATACCCTGGTCCGCCAACTGGCAAGCGCAGGCTTCATTATCATCAGGGCTCCTGAAAACAAATTGGAAGAACAATCAGCTGAAAAGCCAACCGTTGACCAGGTGCTGGCATTGGGCCGCAAGCTTAATGCCGATGTCGTAGTCTTTGGCAGTGCCACTGCCCAGGAATCTACCAATACCATGGGGGAATCTATCAGGTCGTTCAACGCCCTGGTAAAATTAACGGCCTTTAAAGTAGACAGCTCCCTTAAAATTGCCAGCAGTGAGCAAACCGGCGTTGCGGTCTACACTGACACAGCAGAGGGCTGTCGCAGGGCCTTGGCAACTGCCGCCAGACAGGCTGCCGAAGAACTGGCCAGCCAAATTGCAGACCACTGGAAAAAACAGACCCAGGCCAGTGCTGCCATTAAAGTGCTGGTAACCGGGACAGGAGGTCAGATTGCCAATTTCGTTCGTTTCAGGGGGGTTTTGGGTACCCTTTCCGGTGTTGACGGGGTCCGTTTAAGCCAAATTATGCCGGATCAGGCTGAGCTGGAAGTTAATTACCAGGGTGATGCCCGCTCATTGGCCGAAGCTCTTCTGTTGAAACAGTTCGGAAATTTTGGAATAAATATTTACGAAATAGGAGAAAACGAAATTCGCCTGAACCTAGTTGCCCGCTAGCCCGGCAGTTTCCTTAAGGTTGCCCCGGTCTTTTCACAAAAACCGTCTAGAGCGTAGATGACCAAGGATTATATCAATGAACATTCCCAACATGCTGACCCTGATCCGGATTCTGCTGACACCGCTATTTGTCATTTTACTGCTCAAAGACATGTTCCCTGTGGCCTTGCTGGTATTTGCCATCGCAGGAATCAGCGACGGGCTGGACGGCTTTATAGCCCGCTATTTCAACCAGCGCACCACCCTGGGGGCTTACCTGGACCCGGCTGCCGACAAGCTGCTGCTGGTTTCTTCATTCGTCGCCCTGGCCGTGCTGGACGTAATACCAGCCTGGGTGGCGGTGATAGTAATCGCCCGTGACGTGATCATAGTCATGGGTATCGCCATTCTGGCCCTGTTTCAGAGGCCTTACGAAATAAAGCCCAGCTTGATCAGCAAGCTGACAACAACACTCCAGATAATTACCGTCCTGGTCACCTTGTTCGACCCCCAAAAGGCCCGCCTGGCCCAACTTTCCGGCTACCTTTACTGGGCTACGGCCGTGGTAACCATAATTTCCGGGCTGCACTATATTTTCATCGGGATGAACATTCTCCAGGAACCGGCCGGTGGAGACGGCGACAACCCCTGACACAAGGCGCCCTACCCATCCGGCCCGGCTTCATCGAGGACCTTGCGGACGGTGGCAGCCAATTGTTCCATGACCACCGGTTTCATAAGCCAGGCTGCAATGGCCGGATTTTCAGCCGACTTACGGACCATCGACTCTCCGAACCCTGAGCACAGGATGACGGGTATCTCCGGCCTGACGGCATGAATGCGGCGGGCAAGCTGGAGACCGGTGAGTTTCGGCATGGTCATGTCGGTAATGACCAGGTCGAAGCCGCCGGGATTTGAGAAAAACAGATCAAGCCCCTTCT
>JALVQM010000105.1 GCA_027025615.1 Desulfobacteraceae bacterium
ATGTTGAGTCCCAGCAGGTTTAGCAACTCACGGCCCATAATTGTTATTTCGGCCGTATCAATGCCATAGGGGCAAAAGACCGAACAGCGCCGGCATTCTGTGCACTGGAACAGGTAGTACCACCATTCCTTGAGAACATCCAGGGTCATGGGGCGAGCACCACCGAGGCGCCCCAGAAGGCGGCCGAAGGTGGTAAAATCATTACGGTAGACCGATCGCAGCAACTCTGCCCGTAATACCGGCATGTTCTTGGGATCACCGGTGCCGATGAAAAAATGACATTTGTCGGCGCAGGCGCCGCAACGAACACAGATGTCCATGAAGATCTTGAAGGTTCTGAATTTTTCCAGTCTTTCCTTGAAGCCTTCGTGCAGTATCTGTTGCCAGTTGTCGGGCAGCTTCCAGTCCTCGTCCAGGGGATTCCACTGCCGGGCATTGGGCAGTCCCAGGGTTTCTACGCTTTTGGGATTTGACGCGTAGCAGTACATCCCCTTGCGAATTTCAACCGGTGTATCCATCCACCCGGTTGCCGGCGGACGATGGTCTATTTTCGCCAACAGCTCGCTTGGTTTCGGGGTTTCGTCTGCCATTTATTTACTCCTTTTCCTCTTTCGGTTCTTCTGGCTTGGGTTCGGGCATTTTATCGACCGGCAAGCCGGCTTCGATCATTTTTTCCCGGAATTCGTCTTCATAAGCCTCGTAAGTGTGCACTTTCACAGGATAGTTCCAGGGATTGACGTGCCGCACTTCGCGGGTATTGGTGGTAAGGTTACGCGTAGGACTCAAGAAAATACCACCCATGTGCATAAGCTTGCTGAAGGGGAAATAGGCCAGCAATACGCTGACAAAGAACAGGTGAACAAAGAAAAGATTGCCGATACCCTCGGGGATGGACCAATGGAAGGTTACCAGGCCCATGGTCAGTTCCTTGATGGAGACTATGTCCACCTTGGTGAAGTAGCGCATGAAAATTCCGGTCAAGGCGATTCCCATTATAAGGAACAGGGGGAAATAATCGGAAGCCAGGCTTATGTAGCGCACAGGCCTTACAAATAGCCGACGCAGGAAAAGGTAAGTCACGGCCGCCAGCAGAACCAACCCGGAAACGTAAATGCCGGGAAGCCCGAAGTGGATTGGATCATACATTATTTCCACGCGGAAAAAGCTGTCCACCTTTTCTATTAATGTAACCCAGAACGGAATCGGGTCGGTGAAAAACCGCAGGTGACGAACCAGAGTTGTTAAAAAGGCATAATGAAATGCCAGTGCCCCGACCCATAAGAAAATTTCCAGGTTATAGGTCAACTTCGGGCCCTGTTTAAGTTTCATGCGGGTGTTGCGAAACAGGGAGCGGAATGTCAGGATTTCCAGAAGCATCCTGATAAAAACTCCTCCCTTTGTCGAAGGATTGTCAATGGTGGCTTGCTTGATCCAGGGCAAGGTTTTTTGCTGACCGCAGGTGGTGGGAATTCGGAAAGGGACTGCCGAGCGGGCCCAACCCAGAATTTTACGGATGACGCCCACCACGAAAACGATCAGGGCGGCGTAAGGGATGACAATCCCGAACAGCCACTTTAGCCCTATCGCAGAGCCAACCCAGGCGATCACAAAAAGCACGATAACCGCCAAAAGGGAAACCAGATAGTTTTTATTCATTTACCTGCACCTCACTTGGCAGCCTTGGAATAAACCACCTCTGGCCGCGATGCCTGCTTACCGGCCGGATCGGGAGCGATCCCGGCGCACCTGCCGGCTGTTGCTGGCAATCTGACCCTCGGGGTATTGGCTAAAACCCAAGGCTATTTAATGAATAATAAATGGACTAAGTTTGAGTCACGACGGATTGTCCGCGGACTCGGCGATCAAACCTGCTCTGGCAAAAGCCCGGTATGTGCGGTTGCGCATTTCATTGGCTTTGAGTTCGAACACCTTTTCCCGGCAAAGCATGAAGATGTCGAAAGCCAACAAGGCCAACTCGTCGATCCGGTCTTCCAGCGCCAGTAATTCTTGCACCCTATCTGAAACGGATAACCGTTCTTTTAACATGTCACGTACGATGGGTTTTAAGTCCAGGATAAACCTGGTTGCCCGTGTAGGGGTGAATTTCTGGACGGCACGGATGCGGATGATGGGATCAAGAAAGGAAATGGCGGTTTCCTGGTCCATCCCGTTGAGGATAATGTCAAAAAGAGCTGTAAGCCCTGCAATCGTGGTTTGACCTACGGGATTTGCAAAGGGATCCTTCTGACTTTTGAGAAACCTGGCGGTATCATCAGGATAGGAAGATACCACTTTCTCAAACCACTGCTTTACAATGGCGTCCTTGTTTTGGCTCAAGATTGAATGTAACGTCATCAGAGCGCCGATCCCGATAACCTCTCTATTCCACAACGTGAAAGCGGTAGTCACTCCCGCTTCCGGCCCCTGTCCATTAAATGAAAGATTCTGCAGCTTTCTGACGAAATTCAAGTCAAGATGTATAGTCGAGATATGAGGACATGTCAAGCATCGATGGCATTGCAAAAATGCGGGTGTATTGGTTGCCCAAAGCGGCTGTGGCGACCGGAGCATAAGTCGAAGCACTCCTTTTGACCCGGAGCCTGCCACTTTTTGAGCGCGGCTTTACTTTCAAATCCGGTACCCACGTTCTCAGCCTTGATTTTGGGATAAACTTCCTGATGTTTCGTGATTTCCCGTCCAAATGCACCTGGAGGCAGCTCCCATGATAAAAAAGTCAATGACGGGTGCCGTATAATTTTTTCCAGGGCTGGCGGTTTTTTTGCTTGGCATCGGAAAGGGCCAGGTAAAAGGCGCCGACAGCCAGTTCAGCACAATGAAAATGGTCATCAGGAAGAGTTTCGAGGAATTCGGCTATTTGCTGAGGTGTGATTTCCCAGGCTGTATCCACCGGCAGGCCCTCAGCCAGATGGGCCAGGGCGTTGGCGCACGCATTGGTATGCATGCAACCGTTGAGTTCGAAAGAGATGTTTTTGATTATGTCATTGTCGACAACCAGGAAAAATTCGACGGTGTCGCCGCATTGGCCTGTGTTTTTTCCGTGGCCGTCCGGGTGTGCAATTTTTTCCTGACGATCGGTCCGGAATGCCATTTCAAGAAACTTAAGGGAGTGCTCCTGCCAAAAATCTTTCACCTGATCGCCCATTTTCCATTGCCTCCGAATTAATATTGGGACTGACAGCCTTGCAGCCTGAATGCTATCGTGCTAATTGACATCATATGACAGGTAAGTCGCTTAAGTTTACTTGTCAAGCTCTTGCTGTGTCGTTGCCATCCGGTGTTCCCAAGAAATGTATTTGGCAGGCTGTTGCAGGATTTGGCTGGAGTGACTGAGGTTATTTAATAGAGGCGCAAAAGCGGCAATTTGGCTTTTGTCAATCATTGCAGCCTGATTTAACCTGGAAAAGCCAAGTACAGTGGTGTTTTCAACAACCTGTTAAGATCCGCTCTTAATCCAGAAAGTAGCCCGGGGCTTTCGAGAAGACAAAATGCGCATTATTGCTATTGTCGCCAACCTTATTCAGCTGGTAATTGTTCTGGCAATTTTTCTGTCCAGCGGTCCGTCTATGGAACCCTTGGCCATAGCAGGCCTTTTCCTGTTGATGATTCTGGCTTTTGTCAACCTGCTGGTCTTTTTATTTCATCATCCCTTTGCCAGGGAGGATCAGGAAGCAAGCTCCTCTACCGGACCCATCAAGCGCAGGGATATTCGTGTTTCGTATATTCTGGGGCCCCGTCCGTATCTTGAAACAGGAAAACAAAGTTTCGAGGTGCAGGATTTATCAGAGCAGGGGGTTCGTTTCCTTGTTTCTCCCGGTAGCAAAGTTAAACGACGGATAAAAGGACATATCAAATTGGTTTGCGGCCAGACCATTGATATAAAGGGCATGGTTATCCGCCGTCAGGGGGATGAAATTGCCATAATTTTGCGCACCCCCATTCCCTACCCTGTTGTACTGGCTGAAAAGAAAGCCATTACAAGGCAATGATTTGCCCGGCAGCCTGCTAAACCACGATACCATAATCCGGCAGCAGCTCATGCAGGACAAAGTTGCGGTGCTTCCAGGCAGCCTGGTGAAAAAGGTATCCCTGGCAGTCATCAACTTTACCGTAATCTGCGAAGTAGTATGATATCCTGGCGGATTTGAAAAGACGTTCATCATACTGAATCGCTTTGTCCTTGGCTGTTGGGGAAAAAAGATCACCGTTGTTGATTGCTTTTTTCCAGGCTTTGATGCGGGTCTTTTTATCGGCTTCCCTGGCGAGGATTTTTTTCACCTGGGCTTTTATCGAATTCCATTTGTCTGGCTGGGCTTTGCCATGACGGCTGTTTGCTTGGCAAAAACGACAGAAAAAAGCAAATAATTCCTCGCAGGCTTCCAGGTAATCGGCCTGGTTGTTGCGCTTTACCACCTGGCCGTTTTCATAGGCATAACGCCAGGCCAGGTAAGGTCTGTCAGGATACGTGGCAACCGCCGCGTGTCCCACTGGCATGACTTCCCCGGCGCTGCCGATCAGCCTGGCCTTGAAATCCTCAAATTTGGCTTCGATATAGGCAATGATTTTTTTTGAACGAACATTGATTTCCACCGTGTCGTTACGCACCCTGTTCCAGTCTCTTTGCAGACCTATGAATCCATAATGGGCAAAGGTGTCAGCGTAGACATGACAGGCGATACCTGCCATGACCAGGCCAACGGGCTGATTGGCAAGGCTGAGGGCGTTTTTCAGCATCCGGCGGGCAGGCTCGCTGTTTTTGCGGCAAACCATTTTCTCGGTAAAACTTCCGTTTGCAGGTTCGTTGCCCGGAAGGAAGTGAAAAGGCACCCAGACTTTCCACTGGTCACCGGCGAGACTGTTCTGCCAATCCAGGGGTTTATGGGAAGTCATGGTAGGCACTACGGCATTTTGATTTGAAAGGACTATGGCTTCATCGTCAATGGCGTCATCGACAAACTGGGAGGCTGTAGCTATGATATGAGCCGCGTCGGGTTTGACACCCGCCGCCCTGGCCAAAGCATAAATACCATAAAAGTGCATATCCTTTTGCATGTTTTTCCTCCTTTTAGAGTCATTAGGCCAGGGTACGGGCCAGGTTGTTCCATATATGGGTGCAGTAAAGGGTCGGGGCGTGATCCATCAATCCGTCCGGGACCATGATCTTGAAGCCTTTGCGCAGTTTACCGGCCGCGTTGAAAGCTGTCTGGACTTGGCCCTGGATACTGTCCAACCAGCGCTGCCAGCGTACGGTATCGTCATGGATGCGTCCCTGGTGGTCGATATAGCGCAGCTGGCCCACATGGTGGTAAGGCAGGGGGGGCACCTGGGTGACGATATCGTTGTTGTTGACAAAGCGGTAAGTCGGAATGAAGAAATCATCGGCAAAGCTCTTGTCGCCAACCCTGGGCGAGCCGAAAGTATAAAGTCCTGCCACGTTGCCAAAGCGATCAGCCGCAAGGGTGGCCAGGGCCGCTCCCAGGCTGTGGCCGCAGAACCAGAGCTTGAGCCCTTTTGCGGCGGCTTCTTCAAGCTTCCTGGCCAGGGGTGCCCATACCTCGTCAATGGCGTCTGTAAAACCCTGGTGAATCCGCCCTCCCTGTTCTGATTCATTTAGCCTGATATCGAAATCAGCCTTAATATCAGCTATTATATTGGCATAATCATGGTGGTTTTTTCGTTTGCTGGTCTCGGTGCCGCGGAAGGCCAGGATGGCGAATTTGTCCCCCGCCGCCAAGTAACATTGAGTGCTGGGGCCATCAAAAAATTCAACTTTAGGCAGTCCTGCGGCAGCAAACTTGGCTTCGGCAACCAAAGGGGCGCTGTAGGCCAGGGTCGCTGCTTCACATAACCACCACGCGTTTATAAGATCAAAAAGCACGGCTTCCGGCCTGAAGGGCACTTTTTCACAGTCCTGGAAAAAGGGATAATCATCGTAAGGTGGAATAATGTTGGTCCAGTCTATTTCGGGCAGTTGCCGCCTGGGAAGCATGGTCATTCTCCTTTGAATTTGATCTTTTTGCAATGCGGTTACTTATTAGGGTTACGTTTTTAAGGTAAAAAAGTTTAAATTCTATAAATTAACAGACTAAATGATTGGCTTTTTAAACTATAAGCGGCAGAATACTGGTTCAATTTGAAAACCGCCCAGCCTGCAATACTAGTATTGGACCTGGAACAAAAATAGACGCATAAAATATCAGGCAAGAACAAATGAGATTTAATATCACAAGGCTAACACAAATCAAAATACATCGTCAAATTTGGTGGTTTGGCAGAACAGCCTGATATCCTTCCTGAGCATAGCTCTGTGGTGACTGCCGTGTACTTCATGAAGAAATAATTGCCCGGCGGTTGGCTTCCTTTGGATCATGGCTTTTGCGCGGAGATATCAGTCTTTGATGAATTCCCGCATTATTACAGTGGCATAAGCACCGGAAGGCAAGGTAAATTCAAACCACAGCCCATT
>JALVQM010000106.1 GCA_027025615.1 Desulfobacteraceae bacterium
CTGAAATAACCATGTCCACTTCACCCTTTTTCAAAGCTGGCAAAAGCTGATTGAAGTCTTTTTTAACCAGCGACAACTCGACCCCCATGGCACTTGCCATGTAACGGGCCAGGTCAATGTCGAACCCGTCGATCATGCCATCTTTGGTAGTCATGTTAAGCGGCGGCATATTGGCCGAGGTTCCCACAACCAAGGCTCCGCGTTTTTGAATTTTCTCAAGTGCCGCTGATTTCCCCACGGTACCGTGCATGGTAGAACACCCCACCATAAAAGCCAGCAAAGCTATGGCCAGCCCCAGCCAAATCGATTTTCTCATAGTCTTCCTCCGTTGTTAAATTTTACCGAATGAAACAGTTAAATGATTTTCCAATTAAAAGAAGCAGGCCCAGTCCGGATTAATGATATCGAGTGAAGCAAGGAGACAACAAATTGAATATATAATTTACATTGTTTACTATATACCATCACTTCGACTTGTCAACCGGACTAACCGACAGAAACATGCTTTGCTGATAATACCAATGTTACTCAATGCCCGTAGCCATCCCTGTCTTCGACCGATTGTGTATCTGCACCAGGGGGTGTTTTGGGCAGGATGGGTTGAATCAATTCAAAAGGCGCCTTCAGGGTTCGCTCCAGAATGCCCAGAACCCTGGTGCCGATTGCCTTGGGAGAAAGGGGTATAACCGTGGGATCATTTATGCTGCCGCTGATGCCAACCGGTATGGCAACCAGGGTGCCTTTTAATATCTTGCCTACAATCGGGGTATGGCTGATAATCCAATCAAGCGATTTGATCGGTGAAACAAGCATGGTCAGATCAACTTTCCGATCCACCACGTTCATCTTGCCTTCACCGACTATGTTGATGGTTTCAGCCCTTATCCGGGCCTGTTCCAGCAATATGTAGCTGCCTTTGAATGCAAGCCGGGCTTCAATGCTTTTGAAAGGCAGATCCCTGCTGCGCAAATCGGGAATATCACCGGTTACAAGTCGGTTGAGCTTGAGATATGCAATAAGGTTGGTAAAAAGGCCTGCTCTTCCCAGGTTGGATATCCGCCCCTGGGTCATATCGATCTTGATCAGGCCCTTTAAATTTTTGAATAATTGTTCCTGCGAACTCCCATTGGTTGTAATCCAGCCGTTTACGGCCATTTCAGCATCTATCCGCTCGGAAGTATCTTCGCCGACAAGACACCCCAAGGTATATTTCAGTTTAGTCCTGGCAATGGAAGGGTTCAAATTTAAACTCAACTGTCCGGGTGACCAATTTATTCCACCGGCAACTGAGATACCGCAAACTTTGGCATTAACCAGGCGAATTGAAACTTTGGACCCATCAACGATGGCCATAGCTTCAACAGGCTCCAAATTGTAGTTTTCGTAAAGCAGCCGGTCGAATTTAAAAGCAACAATTCCTTTAATTTTATAAAGAGGATGTGGCGCCGGTTTAGATTTATCTGCCGGCGTTGAAGGTTCAGAAACAAGCTTTAAAATTCTGTCAGCATGCACAACAGCGGCTTTGGTATCCAGATCAAGATACAATGCATCGGGTTTGAACACAATGCGCCCATCTATTTCAAAGCTGTCTCCCTGCCACAGAATGTTTGCATTGTTTATCGCAATCCCGCCTTTGGTGCCGGATACGTGGGCTTGGGGGACCTGTAAACATCCATAATGCCCCAAGGGTAATGCTACCTTGAAAAATTCCAGATCACCGCTTAAAGTTGAAGCCTGCAGATTTTCAAAGTTTAAAACCAGCCGGCCCCGGCCTATCAATTCGCCTGCATAGTCCTTTTGTAGTCTCCACAACTTATCCAGGGTGTCCCGGGTCAAATTCCCGTTAAAACCGACTTTCCAATCATCGCTGTTAAATTGATGGCATACTTTGACAAGCGCTTTTGAAGTGCTGTCCTTGACAAACAGGCGCCTGACATCGAAGCCGGACCGGCTGGCAGCCGCCTCCAACTCCAGGACAACATCTCCGGCAAGCCCTGCTTCTACATTTACCTCAAATTGACCATTCTGGATTTCAAGATTCAGTCTGTTAAGCTTCAGGCCCTGGTCAATCCTCAGGCGGTCCGGCAATTTGAACCTGCTCTTTAACCAGTTGCCCAACTTCAGGCCAACTTTTCCATTTAAAGCCAGTTTTGCTTTTGGCGTGCCGCTTTGCAAATCACTTACTTCGCCTGCAAGCTCCAAAGCTGTTCCCATTGCCTCCAGCGACAGGCTGTTGACCGCAAGCTTTGCCTGGTCAACAACCAGCTCCGCCCTGGTAATATTCAAAGGCCCTGGCAGCAATTGCGAGTCAAGCACCAATTGCTCTGTTCCTGCTTCAAGGTTGAATTCCCACTTTCCGGGTTCAAGCAAAGGACCGCCAAGTCTTAAAGCAGATACATCGATCCAGCCTTCAAATTTACGGATATCAAAATCAGATGCCAAATCCCGGAACAAGGGTATCTTCCATACGAAAAAATCATTACAATTCACACGCAGGCTGCCTTTATTTATATTGATCCAGGTTTTGCCGGACCAATCCAGCCTGCCGGCCAGACCAGTGAAACTATTTTGCCCCAGGCTGCCGGTAATCTGTCCAAACTCCAGTGAATTGTCGTTATAAACGACCTGTCCCTTTTCAATCAGTAACGTATCCGGCAACAGCTCATAGCCAACCTGGCAGGATAACTCGTCGGCCCGCAGCAGAACATGCCAGTCCCCTTCTGCCTGCCTGATTTCAAGATTTCCACTGGCCCGACCTTCTATGATTCGCACCCGCTGCAATTCCTCCAGAAAGCCCTCTGTCTCGACAAACTCTTTCAATACGCCGGGGATCTGGACAAGATTTGCCTCCAGGGCACAAAGCAGGCTGAAATCCATTTGGGAGGTATCCACCAGTGCGAGTTCCAAAATGCCGTCCCGGGCAACTGTGTCGCCCCATCTGGCAGTCAGGTTTTTTCCTTTCAACCTGCCATTTTCAATTGCAAAATTTCCGTTGATATCATCCAGATCCCAATTCAGGGATGGGAGCAGCAAAGAACATTCAGATGCCTTTCCTTTTATTTTTAAATTCTTCCAGGAAAAAAGGTCATGCCAGTCAGCTGCCCGGCAGCCAAGTTCAAGATCCAGGATCCAGCCATCTTTCATCAAGGAAGAAAACTCCCTCAGCAATTCATTGGGGCCTATGGTTGCCAGCAGAATACGGTAAATTCCCGCGATTTCAATTTTTTTGGCCCGGGCCGAAATTTCCGGATTGGCAAATTTTTGATCAAATCCTGAAATTATAATACCGGCCAGGTCCAGACCCGGAGCAGCCGTCTTCAAAGCTTCAATATCTATCTTAAGTTTTCCGTCATTCAAACTTGCGCTAACAACGGCTTGCAGCTCTTTAACCGGGCAACTGCTCAGTCCTTGCCCGAGGACAAACCTGTCTGCTGCAACTTCCGATCTGATTGAAATCCTCCCGGTACCCTGGCTCGTGCCCCGTATATCAAGATCAAGTTTACCGGTTGCTATTTCCTTCCAAGCAGGCTCTATCTGTTCAGATACCAACTGGAGATCAAACCCCTTTACCTGTAAACGGCCTTGACCTTTCATACTGGCCACATCCAGGGCAAGTTTCAGTTTTATCTCTTTTGCAATTGCCGTTGTGGATTCAAGATTGAGCTGCAGGAATCCTTCCCGGCTAAGCTCCGCCTGCATAGCGATGATTTCAAACTTGTCCCTGATTCGATACCCTTCACTGAAAAGCAAGCTCCCGTTGTCAACACGAATCTTGATATCTGCCACCGGATAAGCTTCAGCCGGGATGCCTGAGCTTACCTTTGCGAGGAAAGAATTCAGATCTATATCTTTTAAAATCTTCTTTTGGCCCGGCTGTATCTGCAGCCGGACTGACGGCCTGTGCAAATGTACCGCGGCCAATCTTGGTTTACCCAACACGGTTGACAATAAATCCGGCCTCAACTTCATTTCACCGATCCGGCCTGTAGCCGCCCGTGGCACGTCAAACCATACTTTGTGTAATGTCAAGGCCGGTAAAGGCAGCAGGGAAATACCGGCTCTATGGAAACCGAACTGCCCTCCAATTATAGTTTCAACCTTCTGTACCAACCATTCATGGGTCCTGTCGGTGTTGACCACCCAATCGGCCGACAAGACAATACCTGTCAAAAGGCCGATGCCGATGATCACCAGGACAGCAACTTTATTACCCAACCTGTTTCGGAAAACTCGATCATTCATGTTCAAGAGGTCATCCTTTTCGCACTAAATTGCCCCCCATCGGCGATCAAGTCAAGCCACTTAAAAACCGGTTCGGTCAAAGGCACTGCAAATGGGTCAAGCTTAACCAACACCGTTGCAAGCTGTCACCCTTGCAACAAGAATATCAATAATGGTTGACACTCAAGCCCATTTATCCTTTAATTTTGGCGCTTTTAATAATCCAATCCAATGAGGTGGTATGGATACCAACAAACAACAGGCATTGCTGCTCAAGGCGATGGAAGCCTTCAATCGCCGGGTATGTTTGATCTCGCCCGAATTCAAGCTGCTGGCTTCGACCGGTGTAGACCGTCTGTTGCCTGATGATTGCCAGATGCCCCATTGTTATGAATGCATCTACGGACGCAATGATGTGTGCGAAAATTGCCCTGCTGAAAAAGTATTGGCAAACGGCAGACCGGCAATGCGCGAGGTAATTTCCTATTCAAAGCACCGTAGTGGAACTTTCTGCCTTTACGCATACCCAGTGCCTTCCAGCGGATCGATTGAAAGCATTGCGATCCTCAACTTTGACTTTCCGGCCCTGGAAGGCCTGGAAGAAGAACTGTCGCGATCCAATGCTTTTCTGCACAATCTGATCCAAAGCGCCTGTGACGGTGTCATTGCTGCCGACATGAACGGAAAAATCATAATATTCAATGATGCCGCCGCTCAAAGCACCGGTTATTCTGTGGAAGAAGCCCTGGCAACTTTAAACATCCGCGACTTTTACGAGGGTGACGGAGCAAAGGAGGTCATGCGGCGGTTGCGCAGTGAAGATTATGGTGGCAAGGGCAAGCTGAAAAAATTCAGAATTACCGCCCTTGGCAAAACCGGCGCCAAGATACCCATCAGCCTGTATGCAGCCATTATTTACGAAGGCGATAAAGAAATTGCAACCATCGGTTTTTTCCACGATTTACGAGAAACCATTCACATGCAGAAGAAGCTAGAAAAAACCCAAATGCAATTGCTTCAATCAGAGAAAATGGCCTCTCTCGGCAAACTGGCGGCCGGAGTCGCTCACCAGCTAAACAATCCCTTGGGTTCCATCATCCTGTATACCAAGCTTATTCTTGAAGAATACGAACTGGAAAACGATTTGCGCGACGACCTGCAGCGCATCCTCAAAGACGCTCAGCGTTGCGGTACCACGGTACGTGAGTTGCTGGCTTTTGCCCGCCAGAACAAACAGCAAATACAACCGGTTAATATAAATCAGGTTATAGAACAAACCCTTTCCCTGGTGGTAAACCAGGCCCTGTTCCAAAATATAGCCATCAGGAAACACCTGGAACCTTTTCTTCCCGTAATAAAAGCCGACGGCCAGCAACTGAGCCATGTTTGCATGAATCTTTTTATCAACGCCGCCCAAGCCATTGACGGTCCGGGCACAATTGAAATCACAACCTCTATCAGTGCCACCAAAGACCGTATTGTCATTAAAGTCAAAGATGACGGGCCAGGAATCCCGGAAGATGTTCTCAAGCATATTTTCGAGCCCTTTTTTACTACCAAAGAAGAAGGCAAGGGAACAGGCCTGGGCCTCAGTGTCGTTTTCAACATTATTGAAAATCATGGTGGCAACATTTGCGCCAAGAGCCGACCCGGAAAAGGAACAACTTTCATTATCGAATTGCCGATCGCTTACGACAAGCCAAAAGGAGACGCGAATGCAACCCTTGGATGATCCCCTGACCATACTTGTAATAGATGATGAAAAGGGAATCAGGGACGGTGCTCAACGGATCCTGACCAAAATGGATTTTTCCGTAAAAACTGCCGGCCGAGGGGAAGAAGGCCTGGAAATCCTGGAAAACCATCCTGTCTCAATTATTCTGTTAGACCTTAAAATGCCCGGCATGGACGGAATGGAGGTTCTAGAAAGGGTAAAACAGGAAAATCCAGAAATTCTGGTGATAGTAATTACCGGTTATGCCACCATAGAAACCGCCATCGAAGCCATGAAAAGAGGCGCTTACGATTTTATTCCCAAACCATTCGAACCTGATCAACTCCGAATCGTGGTCAACCGGGCCAAGGAAAAGGTTCACCTCGAATTCCAGGCCAGAAAGCTGGAGCTTGAAAAACAGCGTACCTTGTCCGACCTGAACGCTGAACAAAGTCGCATCAGAACCATTATCGATTCTTTACCCAATGGAGTCCTGGTAACAAATACCGAAGGCGTGGTTGTCTTTACCAA
>JALVQM010000107.1 GCA_027025615.1 Desulfobacteraceae bacterium
GCTCCAAAACCGGTTTTCATTGCGGCCGGGTCTTGATGAATTCCAGGGCTTGTTTTAGCCGGGCTATTACGCGTTCTTTGCCTAGAACATCAATGATTTCAAATATTCCGGGGCTAACACTGGTACCGGTTAGGGCCACCCTGACCGGCTGGGCTATTTTGCCCAGCTTCAGACCGGTCTCTTCCATTGTTTGCAGAAAAACTTCTTCCAGGGCCTTTTCGGAAAATTGGGACAACTTTTCCAGCTTGCTGACTAAGCTTTCCAGAGCCGGTGCAATGGCCGGTTTCAAGAACTTGCGGGCCGCTTTCTCTTCGTAGTTGACTTTTTCGATAAAATAAAAGCGGGCTGCAGCGGCCATCTCCACCAGGGTTTTGCTGCGGGTGTTAAGGGTGGATATCACCTTGGCCAGGTACTGGTCCGCCCGGGTCTCAATACCGGCCTCGGCCAGGAAAGGAACCAGTAAGTGAGCCAGTTGCTCTGGGTTACAGGCCTTAATGTGGTCAGCGTTCAGGGCCTGGAGTTTGACCGGGTCGAAAATTCCGGCTGATTTACCAACGTCTTTGATGTCGAATTTTGAAATCAGTTCCTGGCGGGTGAAAAATTCCTGGTCGCCATGGGACCATCCCAGGCGTGCCAGGTAATTAATGAGCGCATCGGCCAGGATGCCCATGTCACGATAAGCCGTGACCGAGGTAGCCCCGTGACGTTTGCTTAGCCGGCTGCGATCATTTCCCAGAACCATGGGCACATGGGCAAAAACCGGCAGGTCGGCTTCCAGGGCCTGGTAAAGCAGGATTTGTTTGGGGGTATTCATTACATGATCATCGCCGCGAATGACCGTGTTGATTCCCATTGTAATGTCGTCAACCACAACAGCCAGGTTATAGGTTGGCGTACCGTCACTGCGGCGGATGACAAAATCATCAAGCTCGCTATTTTGGAACACAATGTTGCCTTTAACAATATCCTTGAGGATTGTAGTGCCTGAGAAAGGGGCCTTGAACCTGACAACTGCCCCTGGCTGTGGCGCCAGTCCTTTGTCACGACAGGTCCCGTCGTAACGTGGTTTGTCGCCTGCCGCCATGGCTTTTTCCCGCATTTGCTGGATTTGTTCGGGGCTGCAGGTGCAATAATAGGCGTGGCCTGTTTGTACCAGTTTTTCGATGTATTCTTTGTATATATCAAAGCGCTGGCTTTGATAAAAGGGGCCTTCGTCCCAGTCAATGCCCAGCCATTGCAGGCCTTCAAAAATGGCGTTTATGGATTCTTTGGTGGACCTGACCCGGTCGGTATCCTCTATCCTTAATACAAATTTTCCACCGGTATGCCTGGCGTAGAGCCAATTGAAAAGAGCGGTTCGTGCTCCGCCAACGTGCAGAAAGCCGCTCGGGCTGGGTGCAAATCGGGTGCGAATTGATTTCATCAATCTAGTCCTTTACTAATGAGAAATATTTGTATAAGTAATTAGTAAATTGTTCCGGGGCATCCCGGATAATCAGGCATGGACGCAAATATAAATGACCGTTCAAATACCAGGTGCGCAGCAATTTGGATTCCGCACATCTTGCCCATGAACAATTCACTAACAGTAAGACAAAATTACAATATTTTAATTCCTGGCTTCTCGTTTCTCCAGGCAGACAATGCATACCACATCACCATGACCAGTACAAGAACCCAAAAGCAGTTAATTGTTGGAAAATCCTTGACATTGAAGCTTATTTTAATTACTAGAGGCGCTGGTTTTTCGAAACAGGGTTAGTCGGTATATTTATTTAATATTTTAAATATGTTAGGAGATTACTGATGGCTGTACCAAAACGCAAGACATCCAAGTCAAAACGAGACATGCGCAGGACTCATAAAAAAGTATCTGCGCCCAACATTATCACTTGCCCCCAGTGCGGAGAGGCGGTTTTACCGCATCACGCCTGCCCCGGTTGTGGAACTTACAAGGGGCGCAGTGTTATCGATACCGAGGAAGAATAAGGTTGGATAAGATAAAGTTTGATGCCTGTGTTGGGCTGTGCCCGCTGCATGCCAACAAAGCC
>JALVQM010000108.1 GCA_027025615.1 Desulfobacteraceae bacterium
ACATACCCACCAGCAGGATCACCAGGGCAAAGGTAATATTGAAAGTCAGGAAAAGATCGAGCAGCGCCGGCGGAATGGGAATCACCATCACCATCAGGATGCACATGGCGGCAAATCCCATGAAAATATCGGTATTGTCGAGAATCTGCGCGAGTTTTCCTGATCCGATTTTTGCCTCTGCTAGCTCCATGGCATTCCCATCTTCTTGTTGTCAGAGTATGCAGCCATTGTTTTTGCACATTCCATGCCTGCTACCGGATTTTGAAAACAGTCTGTCCCGGTTCCACCTAACTATTTGAACCCACGACAATTATCCATCTGCAAACAGAGACCCCGGATGCCTCTCCTTATTCTGTTGAGTGATATTTTGTCAGGAGCGTCAAATATTCGCCGTGTCAGGGGATGAAACCTGGCGGAGACGATAGACGTAAGCCAAGACTTCGGCCACCGCGCGGTACAACTCGGCCGGTATGTATTGATCGATTTCGACCATGGCGAAAAGGGCCCGGGCCAGTGGTTTCTGTTCAACCACGGGAACATTGTTTTCCCTGGCCACGGCTTTTATCCGCTCGGCCACATGGCCGGCCCCTTTTGCCACTACCTGTGGGGCTGGCAATTGGCTATCGTATTTGAGGGCTACGGCCAAATGGGTCGGGTTGGTAATGACCACTGTCGCTTCGGCAGCAGCAGCCATCATTCGGCGCATGGCCATTTCGCGCTGGGCGGAACGAATACGCGACTTTACCGTCGGATCACCTTCCCTTTGTTTGTACTCGTCTTTTACTTCCTGCTTGGTCATCCGCAAATCACGTTCATGTTGCCATCGTTGAAAGACGTAATCGGCAGCCGCCAACACTATGAGCACCAACCCTGTATAAAGGCAGAGCCGGAAGGCGCCCCGGCCTATGAATCGCAGAAATCCACCAACATCGAGCAGCACGAGGGCAGGTACCTGGTCAACGAAAGCTCGCAGTGCCAGTGCTCCCACCGTTCCGATAATTATGACCTTGAGGATGGATTTGACCAGTTCGGCCAGGGATCGAATAGAAAAAAGGCGTTTGATTCCGTTGAGGGGGTTCAATTTGTCGAGCTTGGGAGTGAGGGGCTCGCCGGTAATCAGAAAACCTATCTGGATCACGTTGCCAATGACACCGGCAATGGCAACCGCCAGCATCAGCGGCAGGATCAACGGCACCACGCTGTAAAAGATGTTCCAAAGCAAGGTGGTGGTGTTACTGGTGTTCAGTTCCAGATTGGCCAGGGCCTGGAACTGCTCGCGGGTAAAGGCCACCAAATTGTCGAAAAGCCAGCTTCCTCCCCACATGAAGAAGATCAACCCGCTGAACAGGATCATGACCGTTGGGATTTCCCGGGTTAGGGCAACCTGCCCTTTCTTGCGGGCATCCTGCCTCTTCTTGGGTGTCGCCGGTTCCGTTTTGTCCTGATCATACCCTGCCGACATCTTTTACCCCTGGCCAGGTGGTCAAAATAGCCCCAATAAATTCAACATGGTCTGTCCAACTTTACCGAACAGGTCCTTCATGTAAGTCGCCCAAAAGGGAAGGCTCAATCCCAGAAAGATGATACCGACAGCTATTTGCAAGGGCATCGCCACTATGAATACCTGCATCTGGGGCACCGTGCGTGCCATCAGTCCAAGGGCCACGTGCGTAAGGATCAGGGCTGCGATAACCGGGGCTCCGACTTTTAGCGCGATGATAAACATGGCTGAAGCGGCTTCGAGCATCGGTTTGGCCAGACCGGGTTCAAACCCCAGCTGCATCGGCGCAACTACCTGGAAACTGTCCACCAGGGCCTTGAAGAACCAGTAGTGCATGTCGGTCACCAGGAAAATCAGGAGAGCAAAAAGGTTTAAAAACTGGGCCAGGATCGGTATTTGAAGGCTCGAGGCCGGGTCGACCACGTTGGCAATCGCAAAACCCATCTGGAAACCGGCGAGCTGTCCAGCAAGCTGGAAACCGGTAAAAATCAGCTTGACTATGAACCCGATCGCCAGACCGAAAACCACTTCGCCGGCGACGGCTAGAAAAAGGCCTATCACAGAGGTGGGGAAAGATACCAAGGTAACCCGGGCCTGACCGAAAACCATGATACTGACCGCCACTGCCAGACCGGCCTTGAAAATCACAGGCACGCTGCGAGATTCCAGAAAGGGGATGGCGAATAAAATAGCGGCCACCCTGGCAAGCACCATCAGGAAGGCTTGCAAGTCCCGGAGGGCAAAACTCAGCGTCAGCATGGTACTTTTTTACTCCTGGACCCGGCTTCAGTGGACGTAAAGGGTCATGTTGACGAAGAGCTTCTCGGTAAAGGCCGTTATCAGTTTCAGCATCCAAGGGAAGAAAACCAATACCGCCACCGCCACGGCCAACATCTTGGGGACAAAGACCAATGTCATTTCATTGATCTGGGTGGCTGCCTGGAAAAGGCTGACCAGGATACCTACCACCAGCCCCACCACCAAAATCGGCCCGGCCAGGTAAATGGTGGTCTTGATTGCTTCCAGGAAGATTCCAATCACAAATTCGGGCGTCATGACACCTCCTCCTGCATCAACCCGTGAATCCTTTGACAAGTGAACCAACGATCAGGTACCAACCGTCGGCCAGGACGAAAATCATCAATTTGAATGGAAGGGAAACCATCACCGGCGGAAGCATCATCATGCCCATGGACAACAGGACGCTGGCAACCACCATGTCAATGATCAGAAACGGCAGGTAAAGTAAAAAGCCGATTTGGAAGGCCGTCTTCAGTTCGCTGATGACAAAGGCCGGAATGAGGATATGATTGGGTACCGCATCCATGTTCTCCGGCCGCGGAAACTTGGCAACCTCTATCATCAAGGCCAGGTCCTTTTCCCTGGTTTGACGGATCATGAACTTGCGTACGGGCTCCATGGCTGCCTTGAAGGCTTCTGCCGAACTAATCCGGCGTTCCAGGTACGGTTGAAGTGCCTGCTGATTGGCTTTCTGCCATACCGGAGCCATTATGAAGAAAGTCAGAAAAAGCGACAGGCCGATGATGATTTGGTTTGGCGGCAACTGTTGAGAACCCAGGGCCTGGCGTAAGAGCGACAGCACGATCGTTATCCTGGTAAACGATGTCAGCATTATCAGGATCGCCGGGGCCAGTGAAAGGACCGTTAGTAATACAAAAATCTGCATCACGACGCTGACCTGGTCC
This sequence comes from Desulfobacteraceae bacterium, assembly GCA_027025615.1. GTDB lineage: Bacteria > Desulfobacterota > Desulfobacteria > Desulfobacterales > Desulfosarcinaceae > JALVQM01. The sequence goes on from JALVQM010000108.1 coordinate 3,208, forward strand.
GGATCAGATCCTTTTTCAAGATCCAGGCTGATGAACGCCGGAGGAGCGGCAGCCCGGGCCGGGGCCACCACAAACATCAGGCAAATCAATGTCAAACAGGCTACTATTATGACTGCCGGCGAAAATCTCATCATCGCACCTGCATATCGTCCGGGCGGCTGAATTCTTCAATCCCTGGGGCCGGGTCTCCCTGCTTGAGGAACTTTTTCAGCTGTTTGCCAAAACAGTTCGTTTTGTTTGGAGCCTGGTTTTCGAGCTTGGCTATCTGTTGACTGTCCTTGATCGTATCCAGCAACTGTATCCTTTCGGTCCCGATGGCTACAACCAGGACCCTGTCTGCGATTTTGACCAGGGCGATAGATTTTTTCATCCCCAGGGGGATTGCACCAAGCATTTTAAGATTCATGTTGGAAACCAGGCCCTGGCCTAACCTTCCAGCCTTCATCCAGCGGCTCAGCAGCAGAACAATACCAATCACCACTGCCAGGGAGGCCAACATCTTGATCAAGGAAAAACCCAAATCCGGTACGGGATTCATTTCAGTTGCTCCAGTCGTTTTACCGTGCTTATGACCTCTGTCAGGCGGATACCGTATTTATCGTTTACCACCACCACGTCGCCCTTGGCTATGAGGCGGTTATTGGCCAGGATTTCCAGGGTTTCTCCGGCCGCCTTGGACAGTTCGATGATTGATCCCTGCCCCAGCTTAAGCAGATCGTTGATCAACATTTTGGTCCGGCCGAGCTCAACCGTGATTTCAAGTGGTATGTCCAGAATAAAATCAAGGTCCCTTTCAGGTTGGGTTGCGCCTTTGCCCTCCAGGTTGTTGAAAGCAAACTCTTTGTCTCCTGTCCCCTGGCCGGCTTCTGGTTCTTGCGAAGTGTCATCCTGTCCGCTTTGGCCGGAATCTTTTTCTGAAGCTTCAACCATCCTGTCTTCGGTCGACATCTCTATTCTCCATCGTTGTTGTGAATGAGTCCAGTGATTTTGACGGCCCGGCTGCCGTTGATAACTCCCGGCATACCGATGTACTTGGGAACCTTCTCGACGTTAATCAGGACAGGCTCTTTAGGTCCGGTGGGTAGCTTGACCACGTCTCCCACCTCGAGCTCGAGGATATCCCTGATGGAACAAGTTGTTCTACCCAGTTCGGCAACAAGATTGAGACTGGTATCCTTTAGTAACTTTGTCAATTGGTTGCGAAAAACGTGGGCACGATCTTTTTCCCTCAGATAACGCGAAGAAAGTCTGTCCTTTATCGGTTCAAGCATCAGATACGGGGTGCAGACATGAATATTGCCGTTGAATTGCTCCCCGCTGATCTCAAATACGAAAGTAAGCACCAAATCGCTGGGCCCCACCAGGTTGACGAATTCCGGCTTGGTCTCGGTCTTCTTGATTTTGATTTTTACCGCGTAGGCAACTTTCCAGGCCAGTTCCAGATCATGAAGTACGATTTGGTAGATCTTGCCCAGCATATGCTTTTCTATCTCTGTAAATTCTCTTATTTTGGGCAGTGGTTTTCCCTCTCCCCCGAACATGCAGTCGATCATTGAGAATCCAAGCTTGGGCTCCAGGGCCATAAGGGCAGAACCTATCAGTGGTTCCATGGAATAGATTGCAAACCCTGTCGGATTGGCAAAAGCCTGGAGAAATTCACCAAACTTCACTATTTCCTTGGATGCCAATTTTACCCCGATGGTGCGTTGCAATGAAGACGACAGTGATGAATTCAAGATATTTACGAATTTGTCGTATACTTCATCGAGGGCATCGAACTGATCCCGGAGGGTCAGGGCCTGGGCGGTAAGGTCGTAGGTCTTTACTTCATAGCTTTCCTGCTTCTCGCCCTCTTCATCGAGATCGACTTCTCCCCTGTCCATTGCGTTGAGCAGGGCATCGATTTCTTCTTGTGATAGAATTTGCTCGGCCATCTTGGTTCCGACCTACTGGACAACAAATTCGGTAAAGTATATGTTTTTCACACTTCCTGTGCTTAACATTTCATTTATCTTGGCCATGATTTGGTTGCGAAGTGCTATCTTGCCCTCTGTGGTACTGATTTCGGCATAGGTCTTGGAGGGTAGAATCATCAGGATGCCGTCCCTGATCATGGCCATTCGTTTTTCGATCTCGGCCACGGTCTCCGGCGACGACAATTCAAGCTCCATTGTCACCCGTAAATACCGCTTTCCACCTTTATCGGCCAGGTTGACAATCATGGTGTCAAGTTTAAAGAGGGGACCGAAGGTATCTTCCTCAACGGTTTTTTCTTCCTCTGCAGGCTCGGCTGCGGTCTGGACCTGGGCTACCGCCGCCGACATTTTGTTCCACATCAGGAAGAACCCGGCACCCATAATTCCCATGAGCAGCACAACCACGGCCAAAATAATTATCAACATTTTACTAGACATGTCATAGCCTCCCTCTTGTATATTGTCCTGCCTCTTGACTCAAAGAGTTGGACTGAGCACTATCTCGACTCTCCTGTTCCTGGCACGTCCGGACTTTGAAGAGTTTGGCGCCACAGGCTTGACGGCGCCGTACCCTGCGGCAGACAACCTGCTAGGTTCAATACCTTTTTTTATCAGATACTTGACAACGTTTACCGCCCTAGCCGTCGATAGTTCCCAGTTGGAGGGGAATTTCCGGGTGGCAATGGGCAAATTATCGGTATGTCCCTCAATCCGGACATAGAGATTGGTCTGTTTCAGCATTGAGCAAATCCTGTCCAGCATCTTCCTGCCGGCCGCGGTCAAGCCGGCGCTGGCCGCCGGAAACATCAAATCATCTTCCAGAGTTATCTTGATACCCTTTTGGGTCAGCTGGACCTTTTCACCCAGTTTCTCTCTGATGGTTTGGTAGTAGCGTACAAGTTTCTCCTGATCGGCCTCGATGGCGATTTTTTCGCTGCGCTGGAGATTCACATCGTCATTCCACTCCAGCTGCCGGACCACACCCACATCGACGTGAGAGCCTTCTTTCAATACACCTATGGCGCTCTGTAGGGCGTTTTGGAAATGTTTTACTCTTTTGACATCCAGAGTCCCCATTGTGAAAAGCAGCACGAAAAAGACCATCAACAAGGTGATCATGTCGTTGAAGGTGGTAAGCCAGTGCTGGCCTTTTTCCCGGTTTTCAATGTTATGACCTAATTTACGCATCGACGGCCTTGCCATCTCTTTTTTTGAAGTTGGGTTCAAAAACGAATTCCACCCTTCGGTTTCTCGCCCGGGCC
>JALVQM010000109.1 GCA_027025615.1 Desulfobacteraceae bacterium
GTATAAATCAGGACAACATGGTCTTGTTCAATGACCAATCAGATGCCTTCGGGCAGGGTTTCAAGCCTTGCCGGATGTGCTGCCCCGATTTGGTCGGCAAGTTGAGATTCAGCAGAAATCTGTACGCGGCAGGTGCCCGCTGAAATTCAAGCTGAGGAGCAATCAAAAATGAGTTTACCCAAAGGCAGTAGCGGTAAAGTTATTCAGCTCAATCCAGGAAGCCGTAAAAAATCGACATTGTCGAACCGCTGTCAGACGGCTGACCATCGGCAGACCCCCCGCAGCATAGCCATAACATCCGGCAAGGGGGGAGTCGGCAAGACCAACATCGTTGCCAATCTGGGTTATTCACTATCACGTACCGGCAAGAGCGTACTTGTTTTCGATGCGGATTTGGGCCTGGGCAACCTCGATGTCTTGCTGGGATTGGCCCCTAGATTGAATTTGTCCCATGTAATCCAGGCAGGTGCATCCCTGGACCAGATCGTGGTCGAAGGCCCGGGGGGAATGAAGATACTACCTGCTTCTTCCGGAATACAGGAAATTACAAGCTTGAGCCTGTCGGAAAAAAACGAGCTGGGACGTCAATTGAGGCGTTTTGTCAGTCGCTTCGATATCCTGCTTATCGACACGGCCGCAGGCATATCAGGTAATGTACTCCATTTCAACATGTCTGCCGATGATGTAATGGTAGTAGTCAACCCGGAACCGACTTCAATAACCGATGCCTACGCCATGATGAAAGTACTGTCAGTGCAATACGGACTTGAAAGGTTCAACCTTTTGGTAAATGCCGCCCGCAGCGCAAAGGAAGCCGAAGAAGTATACCGGCAGCTTTGCCTGGTCACAGACAAGTTCCTGAGAATAAAGATAGACTACCTGGGCTTTGTGCCCTTTGACGAAAATGTTAAATCGGCTGTCAAAAAGCAGACCATCGTCACCGAATATCAACCCGACTCCCGGGCCAGTCGCAGTTTTGTCTCCATTGCCCGCAAGATTGCTTACCTGCAGCCGATGCTCGTTGGCGACCAATACCAGCGTAACCCGGAAATAGGGGACCTGTTGATCTAGCGACCATGATTGCCGGAAACTTGCGGAGAGAAAAGATGGATTTGGCAGAATCGCGTTTGAACTCGCTATCAAAGGACGATCATAGCCTTCGGAACGAGATAATCGCCGAGTACCTGCCCTACGTGAGCAGGATCGTCAATCGCATTGCTGTCCACTTGCCACCAACGGTAGAGATTGACGACCTGATAAACGTCGGCATAATCGGTCTGATCCAGGCGATCGAGCGTTACGACCCGAGCCGCGACAACAAGTTTATGACTTACGCGGTTTTCCGCATCAAGGGGGCGGTGCTGAGTGAACTGCGATCGCGCGATTTCCTTGGGCGTACCACACGTCGCAAGATACGGAGCCTGGAAAAAGCTTACCTCAAGCTGGAACAAAAGCTCGGCCGAACTGCCAATGACGAAGAGGTGGCTCAGGAATTGAACATGGATCTGGACCAGCTTTACCAGGTCAAGCGCATGAGCAGCATTTCATTTATCAGTTTCGAAGAGATAGGTTACTCTTCAAGGGACGAAAGAGATAATTTCATAAATGCCCTCATGCGCAATGACTCGGACGACGCCCTGACACTGACAACGATCAAGGAGATCAAAGTTGCCATCGCAAAGCAGATCGAGGAACTTCCGGAAAAAGAGAAACTGGTTATTTCCATGTATTATAGCGATGAAATGACCATGAAAGAAATCGGTAAAGTGTTGGGTATCACCGAATCAAGGGTGTCCCAGATCCATTCACAGGCTATCATGCGGCTGCGAAATCGGCTTCGCAAGGAGGGTCTGATCGACGACTAGGCCAAAGCGAGGAAAGTATTATGCTGTCTACAATTACAATTGAAGGGTGGGTCCTGATGGCAGGTATCGGCCTGCCTGCTGTTTGCTTGTTTTTTACTGCCTTGGGTTTTCTTTTAAGAAGAAAAAAGAAGACCTTGGGAAGTATTCCGATTTCGGATCAGGTTCTGAATCAGGCGGATCGTTCATTCGGTCAGGAAATCGACCGCCAGGTTCTTGTCCAGGAATTGGACCGGCGCCTGGCCCAAATCTGCAGGTTTATCCAGCAAGAAAGATCTCGTTTGCTCATGTTGGCTGGCCCTGACTTTTGCCTGACCCGCGGTGCTGATGAGACTGGCGGCCATATTCCGGAGCCCAAAGAGGCTTCGGCCAGGCAAGAGGAGGTTTCCGGCAGTTATCTAAAACCCGGGCAGGACATCAACAGTCTGGTAAATGAACTGGCAGCCAAGGGAATGCCCCCAGAGCAGATCGCCCGCAGCCTCGACCTCAGTCTGACCGAAGTCGATCTGATCCTGAAGGTCAAAGGGTTAGGCACACCGGCAAAGGCACCTGGAGCAAGGACGATCTCCGCGGTGGCCTGATGGGCAGATTTTGCCGCCCAGGGGTAAAAACGGCCGGTCGCATTTTGCGGTCTTTCAGATAGCATGTTGTTTTTTCAGATAATTTGAAATGGTACGATGATTGCTAGTTTAAAAGCCGAATCAATAAGGATCAGGGATTGCGCTGAAATGATCCCAGGCAAATATCTAGATCGAGGAGCCTGCATATTATGAGTGGAGACTTGTACCTGGTTGGGGCGGGGGCCTTGCTTCAACAAATGAGGCTTGACACCATTTCCAACAACCTGGCCAATGTGGCCACGGTCGGCTACAAGCAGGACAAGGTGGTCTTCAGAACCAATCCCCAGGAGCAACTGCCTGAAGCCGGACTTAGTCCCTTGCCGGTTACCGAACAGGTGATTTCACCCTATGCCCCACCCATGGAACAGACACTCGACTTTACCCAGGGTCCCTTGCAGCAAACCGGCAATCCCCTGGACGTGGCCATCGAAGGGCCTGGTTTTTTCAAGGTGCAAACTCCCCAAGGGATACGCTATACGCGTAAGGGCAGTTTCACTCTCGACAGCAGAGGAATTCTGAGCACATCCGAAGGCTATCCGGTTTTGGGACAGGGCGGTCCCATCACCATCGACGGAAGCCGGATTGAGATTCACAGGGATGGAACAATTACGGTCGACGGCGATGAAGCCGGTCAACTGGAAGTGGTCGACTTTACCAGGCCATACAGCTTGAAGCGCCAAGGCGAATCCCTTTTCGCACCGGGCGATGTTTCCACCGGCGAGATTTCAGCTGAAGATTTCACCATCAGCCAGGGGTTTGTGGAAAGGTCGAACGTCGAGGCCATTGGCGCCATGACTGAAATGATAGAGACATTGAGGACCTTCGAATCCTATCAGAAGGTCATGCGGAGCATCGACGACGCCGAGGCCAAGACAGTCAACGAGGTGGGCAAACTTTAGGACGGCCCGGCTGGTGGCGTTCGGCCGGACACCAATCCAGCGGGCCGATGAAAGGAAGGTCGATTATGATTCGCAGTCTTTGGACGGCAGCCACGGGAATGCAGGCTCAGACCGTAACCATAGATTTGATTGCCAACAACCTGGCCAACGTCAACACGGCCGGTTTCAAGCGCAGCCGTGCCGATTTTCAAGACTTGTTGTACGAGAACTTGAAGCCTCCCGGTGTATCATCTGCCGACGGCACCCAGGTGCCGACCGGGATTGAAATCGGTCATGGGACGAGGCTTGTGGCAACCCAGAAACTTTTCACCCAGGGAGATTTCAAGCAGACCGGCAACCAGCTTGACATGGCCATAGAAGGGGACGGATTTTTCCAGGTAATTCAGCCCAATGGAGAAATAGCTTACAGTAGAGCCGGCAATTTCAAGGTCGACAGCGAAGGGCGCATTGTCACCCCCGACGGATTCCTGATGGAGCCGGAGATCACCATTCCCACAGACAGCCTCTCAATCTCCATCAGTACAGATGGAACCGTGTCCGTGATTCAGGCCGGGCAGAGCGAACCCGTTCAGGTCGGCAGTATTGAGCTGGCCAGGTTTTCCAATCCGGCCGGACTGAAAAGCATCGGCCGCAACCTCTTCCTGGCTACCAGTGCTTCCGGAGACGCGGTAACCGGGACACCGGGAGAAGATGAATACGGGACCATAGCCCAGGGATTCCTGGAAATGAGCAACGTGAGTGTGGTCGACGAAATGGTTAAGATGATAACCGCCCAAAGGGCCTACGAGATCAACAGCAAGGCGATTCAGACCGCTGACGAGATGCTCCAGGCGGCCAATAACCTGAAGCGCTGATGGGGGTAGCCGATGGCATCTTGGGTGAACATCGATCCGGGAAAATTGCTTTGGCGCTGGATGAAGATACCGGCCTTGTTGGCAAGCGCCTGCCTCATGGTTGCGGTGGGCTGGTTGCCGGCAGCGGCCACAGCTTCGTACCATGGTAAAGTCCGGATAATCGCCAAGGAAAAAGTGAGCCTCGACAAGAAACGGGTTTTCCTGGGAGACGTTGCACGCATCCAAGGGGGAGGTGGGATCGCAAGCAGCGGACTTTCGGGATTGTATCTTTGCCAAGCTCCGGCTCTGGGCGAAACCAGGATGATCGATGCCGGGATGGTGATCCGCAGGCTGAAACAGAAAGGAATTGCCCGCGCCAAATATGTCTTGGACTTTAAACGGCCGGTCATGGTGACCCGTCGCTACCAGTTACTCAATCCAGACCGGGTACGAACGGCCACCGCAAATTATGTCCAAAACGAGCTGGGAGATATGGCCGAGGTCAAAATCGTCTCGATTCAGGTTCCCAAGGCTGTAAAACTTCCCAGGGGAAAGGTTTCCCTGGTAATCAAGCGGCCGCCCGGGGTCCGGTTGAGAGGCAAAACACCACTTCAGGCCAGGGTTTTTGTAAACGGTAGCGTGGCGCGTCAGATAAGGGTGGTAGCCGATATCAGGTTGTTTGCCGAGGCGGTAGTGGTGACCCGTCCGCTTGGCAGGCGGCAACCGCTTACCCGGAACCTGGTCGCCTTGCGAAAGGTTGAGGTTACACGCTGCCCCAAGGGCTTTTTCAGCAGTTTGAAACAGGTGCTGGGGATGCGTAGTCGCTCCGCACTGCCTATGGATACGATTCTGGCCCCGGGCATGCTGGAAGCCGTTCCAGTGGTTAAGAGGGGAGACGTGGTCAAGATGATAGCCGAAAGCAATGGCTTGAGGATCACAACCCAAGGGATTTGCCGGGAGGCCGGTGCTCCCGGACAAAGAATAAGGGTCACCAATGCCAAGTCGAGAAAAGAAGTTTTTGCCGAAGTAGTAGATGCCACGACCGTAAGGGTATCTTTCTGATCCCCAGGGAGGCAACTGATGGAAACATTCAAAACCGGATTCAAGCTTTGTTTGGCAGGGCTTTTGATCATTTTCGGGCTGAATGCAGGTTGCAGCAAGCAGACATCAAAGGTGAAAAAACAGGCCGTAGCCGAGCAACCAGGAACGGTTTACAGCGACCGGGCCGAGGAGCCGGAAAATAACGGTTCACTATGGCATGAGGACGGCTACCTGACTTCCATGTTTGCCGATATCAAGGCCAGGAGGGTCGGTGACATCCTGACCATCAAGATAATCGAGTCGTCAAGCGCCACCAATAAAGCCAGCACCAAGACAGAGCGGGATTCGAGTCTCAGTGCCGGGCTGGCAAGTTTTTTCAACGCGGAAAAGCGTTATCCCAGCGACCAGCCGTTTTTCAACCCCTTCGGCAAGGTGGCCGGATCGATGGCAAGCGAATTCGATGGGTCGGGAACAACCAAGCGCAGCGGAGCCTTGACGGCTTACATGACAGCCCGGATAAAAGAAGTTCTTCCCAATGGCAACCTGTTAATAGAAGGAAACCGCGAAGTAAGGGTGAATGATGAAAATCAGATCATTACCCTGACAGGCATAGTACGCCCAAGGGATATATCAGCCAACAACGTAATCAAGTCAACCTATATCGCCGATGCAAAGATTTCTTACAGTGGCAGCGGCATAATCAACGAAAGGCAGAGGCCGGGATGGTTGAGTCGGATTCTCAACAAGGTCTGGCCGTTTTAATAATTCAAGTATCGGGAAACCTCCGACACTGAAAGATTCAGGTTCAGGCAGACCGGAGAATGGGTTTCATGAAATCGAAAAGACTGGTTTGGTTGACAGTAATTTTGGCTCTGGTGGTATTCGGCCCGGGTTACTTGTGCCAGGCGGCCCGGATCAAGGATATCGTTTCCATCAAGGGGGTCCGCAACAATCAGCTGGTAGGCTACGGGCTGGTTGTCGGCCTGGATGGAACCGGAGATGGCAAAAAAGCGCGCTTTACCATCCAGTCAATGGTGAGCATGCTTGAAAAGATGGGCGTTACGGTCGATGCCGGTGAAATTAAAGTCTCCAACGTCGCGGCCGTAATGGTCACCGCAACTTTGCCACCCTTTGCCAGAGCCGGTTCGAGGATCGACGCCCTTGTAAGTTCAATCGGCGATGCCAA
>JALVQM010000110.1 GCA_027025615.1 Desulfobacteraceae bacterium
TGTCTCGGCGGCGTCGGTGCCGGCGTGGGTGGTTTGATCGCAGCAGGCATCGGAATAGTCGAAGAAGGTCATTTCGTCGTCGGCAGCGGCCGACTCGGGATGGAAGGTCCCTTCCTTGCGCTGCTTGTTGTACTCGGCGACGATCTTGATCGGGGCCAGGGCGATTTTCATGGTATCGCTGTACATTTTGGGAGAGCACGGGGGAGTCCCGTTTTCTACCGCCAGGGCAAGCTGCTTGAGAAAATTGTAGGTCCCGGGGCCAAACTTGCCGTCCACCCGGCTGCTTACAAGCTGGACTTGTGAGTGCTCGTAGGTTCTGTCCTTGAGATCCTTGAGAAAGTTGTCCACCCAGCCCTGGAGGCCGAAAAACAGTTTTACCGTCTTGCTGTAGGCGCCGGTTAACGCCTTGCCGGCAATCAGGGCGTACGAGCCCCAGTACATGCACTGGCAATAGGTCTCCCATCGCTCAAAGTCGCTCGTGAGATTGACGCTGTATGCGTAAGCCCACGTAATCGTGGCGCCGTCTTCGTCGAACTTGGTCACTTCCGGGAAATGGCGTTCCACCATATTGTCCAACCCCGGGATTGGCTTTTCGATGTAAACCAAGGGTTTGGGGCCGTCCTGGCAGGTTTTGATATACCCGGCCCAGCCCTGAATTTCGTTATTGGGAAAACCGGCCAGGCTGTCGCACCATTCGTTCAGTCCCCGGCCTGCAGATTTTTCAGGCTGGGAATACGGGTTGTCCACCAGGAAGGTTTCCTCGCTGCCGTCCGGTGCCTTGACGGTTACTTCGGCGTCGTTTGCAGACAGATAAACGATGGTTATTTCACCTTGAAGATCGGGCAGGGTCACACGGACGGGGCGTTGAAACTCGTCGAAGTACATGGTGACTTCTTCTGACGGGTTACCGTCCTGACCGGTGGAAGTCAGCTTCATGGCCTTGAAGTTGATGGGGGTGCCCTCCGGGGTTTTTGCGGCATAGAACCAGTAGGTAACGCCGTCCTGGTCGGTTGCCGAGAGCATCAGTGGGTCATCCGGATCGGAGATGAATCTTACCGGCTCGCCGTTGAGCATTACAGGGCTGTCGCCGCTTGTGGAATTGTCATCCGAACCTCCGGCTACCCCACCGCCGCCGCCACCGCAGGAGAGGTATACCAGGGCGACCACAGAAACGGCCATGGAAAGAAAGACTACCAGCGCTATCCTTCTCATTTTGGATCTCCTTGTGCGCCTTGGCCGATTGAGGGAAGGTAATGTGGTTCGCCGGTCAGTTGCCGGCCCAGGCATCGATTGAGGGGTTGCTGAAAAGCTTGTGCCGGGAAGGAAAGGTCCCGCGCAGCAGGTGGATACTGTTCGGCTGTAAGCAGAAGGCCGGAGAGTATATCAGCTGCTTTTACAAGCACCTGGTCTTGGATTTGAATAGCAAGGCAGGCCGTGACAATCAACATATATTTTGATTACAGATGGTTAATAAATCATTTTGGGAAAACCGATGCTCTATTGTGGCATGATAGGTGACTGCCGCTGGGAAGTTTCGTTCATGGTGGCGGGGGCCGTTTCCGGCTGAAAGGTGTTTTTTTGCGCATGGTGGCCGTTATGCCGGGGCGGAATTGGCTTGCACTTTCGGACGCCGGTGGTAGGCTTGAAGAAAACCGAAACCAGGGATTGGGGGAGAAGATGCCCGAACTTGCCTATCTCAACGGAAAGATCATGCCCATCGAAGAGGCCCGGGTTCCAATCGAGGACCGGGGTTACCAGTTCGGTGATGCGGTCTATGAATTTATCGCCAGCTTTGGCGGCAAACTGTTCCGGGTACAGGACCATCTTCAAAGGCTGGAAAGGTCCATGAAAGAACTGGCCTTACCGGAGGTTTCGCTCCAGGCCGTCAAAGAGGCCGTTTTCCAACTATTTGCCGCATCAAAGCTTGAAAGGGCGGGAATCTACATCCAGATTTCCCGTGGGGTTGAGCCCCGCAACCACGCTTATTCAAACAAAGGCCCCGTTCAGTTCGTAATGACCGTCAAGGCCCTGCCCGAAAGCCATCCC
>JALVQM010000111.1:0-1576 GCA_027025615.1 Desulfobacteraceae bacterium
AACAATCAGAATTCTCATCTAATGGATCAGCCTCGTGGTTCCGGGGTGTTGTCTGCACCCGGACAGGTGATGAATTAAGTTTTCCAGAACAGTATCGTTATAATATTTCATCAATTGAGATTTTACCTGGCTAACGCCCACCATGCAGGGCAAGGTCTGAGCTGTTCCCCGGTCACTCTTGTCGGATTGAAGATTGCCGTGCGCCATTTTTGGCGAGCATCATTTCAAAAACCAAATTCTGATCAGCTTGCTGATAGGATACATCCCGATTTTTGTTACGATACTCTTGTGTTGCCGGTCCGTTTTAACGTTTTAAAAATAGTCGAGACCCTGTGGTATATATTTTTCCCCGTATTTTTGAGAATGTTGTTTCGAGCTTTACCCCTTGAAACAGACGATACACTCTTTGTATCTAAAGTGTCAGCGTCGATCAAAGGCTTGCTGAAAGTACCGGTTGACCTTGACCCCGGATCGCTGTTTTAGCCAAAATTGTTATCCAATAATGTGCTTCCGGGCCAGCAATATTGTGATTGCTATGTGTTTGACATGGTTTTAATCAACCCAGTACCTCCTCAAGCTGTTGAATGACACAATGATTCCATTTTTTTGCATATCTGCCAGCCGCTGCTGCAAGTTGCCTGGCATTCTCACCGTCGGTCAGAATCTTGATAACAGCAGCGGTGAACTCATCGGCATTTTCTGCAACCACAAATGCCTCACCAGCGCCGTCTTCGATGCCATCCGCCCCCACGGGTGCCGTAACCAGCGGTTTCGAATATCCTAGGGCTTCCAGGTTTTTGATACTTAATCCGGTGTTGAATAGCACTGGGTTAATAACCACAGCCGCCGAATCATACACGGGTTGAAGATCATCCACCCTCCCCAGCTTTACGATTCCGGTTTGATCTTCGACGGCGTTGCAAATAGATCCGGCAAGAACAAGTTCTGTTTCGGGCACTTTCTGCCTGATTCCCGGAAAGATCTTTTCAATAAAGTAATTGATGCCATCCACATTGATTGCATTATCTGATGCTACAAAAAGCATCTGGCCAGAGTGGCTGGCATTTTCTGGAGCTTTGTGCAGGGGGACTATATGCCCGACTGTAATCACGTGTGCTCTGGTTTGCCTGGCGAACATTTCACGTTCTTTATCCTGAATGGCGATAACGATATCTGCCCTGTCAAACCCTTTTGTCTCTTCACTGGCGCTGGTGGAATACCACTTGGGAAATTGTCCTTTCTCCAAGTAATGGCGATGGCGATTGGCAAATGCGTCATGCGTGTCGATTATCTTGAGAACATGGTTCCCAAAACACTCCAGGGCCTTTGAAAAAAATACATATTCAACGATTACGGTATCAAATTTTATTTTGCTGGATAATTCTGCTAGCTTGGTATCTAGGCTATTGTCATACCACTCATCTATCGTATAGGTGTAGCGTGCATCAGGATTAAAAAAACCTTTCAGACGTCTTTTTATTCGGGCTGTTTTACTTTCGGGTTTGGTATATTCAACAGATAAAAAATTATCACCCCAGATCTCCCGCATTAATCTGGCATCTCCTTCCTCATTCTT
>JALVQM010000111.1:1586-2046 GCA_027025615.1 Desulfobacteraceae bacterium
CTGGCCCGGTTGCCGGCAACTTGAGGGTGTGTGGGAGTAGGTGAAATTACCAGGATTTTTCTTTTCATTAGGGTCATAGGAAGCAAATTTACTCAATTAACTGCTTTCTGAGCAGTTTCAACAATCGTTTGTACAGGTCGTCTTGCCGATGATTGAATCTAAACGCTGTCTCTTTCAAATGCAAATAAGACGTATGTTTAGGCCCCCTTGAACTGGCTCAGGCGCAACTTGGTAAAAGCCCAGAACGATTCTATACCGTTGATATGGTGACCATCCTTACCAGCAAATTCATTGGCGCCAAGATGGACTCGATAATGTTTCTTATAGCCCATCTGCACCGAACCATCATAGGTACGCCAGCCATCTGTATGAATCACGCTTTCCAGATTAACACGGCCTTTAACCACTTGTAACAATGTCATTTTACGCACATCCGGAACAATCTCGGTGTAGACATAAC
>JALVQM010000112.1 GCA_027025615.1 Desulfobacteraceae bacterium
GTCGCATGACTTTCCCGCTTGCCACGATCCTGTTGACCGCCACCCACGCGAGCAAAAGTGGCTCCGCGGGGGCCATGGCAAAATCGGAGTGCAGCGAGACCGGCATCCCCCTTTTTGTGAACTCTTTCAAGGCAACCATATTGGCAGCCCTTTTTGGGCCCAATCCTACTTCGCTGTATTTGTCAGCCAGCGCCCACAAGTAGTAAGGGTTGGCGGAGATCTCAATGCCCAGGTCCGCCGCGCGCTGTGCCTGCCGCGCGTCAAACAGGCCCACATGGTGGAAAGTGGTCCGGTGGTTTTTCCTCGGATGGCGTTTCATCGCCCTCTCAACGATATCCAGGTATTTTTCGAAAGCCAGGTCCCCAGTGATATGGATATGGATTTTATACCCCTTGTCCCACCAGTAATCAAAAATCTGTTCCCCCTCTTTTAAGGGAATAATCCATTCCGACTTGCATTCGGGGCAGTTGTAAAAGGGCTGCCGAAGCTCGAGCGCAAGGGAGTAGATGGCGCCATCGGCAAAGGTTTTGTATTGCCGGGGCAGAAACTTAATATAATCCGTGTTGTATTTCCCGGGGAGTTCTTCGATGTGTTTGGCATACGCGTCATTGCTCATCTTCTTGACAAACTGTTCGGGAAAACCCGAGATGAGATAGACCGTGTACGAACGCGCCTTTTCGGTTCCGTACTTCAAGACGGCATATTCATCTTCAAAACTTCCGGTTGGGAAACCTGGCTCCATCATTGCCGTCAACCCGTTCTGCAGCATCGTTGCCGAAATACGATCCATGCCACGCTTCAGCATTTCCTGATCGCCAAAAAACGGGGCGAGTTTCGTGCCTTTAATCATCTGGTAGGCACGCTCCCAGAAATGATAATTGTCCCAGTCCGCCTGCGCCTCGTCTTCCTTGGACAAGTCACCCTTCTTGATCCCGTATTTTTTGGCGCAAGCCGTGTTCAGATAGATCTCATGCGTCGAACGCTGCCAGATAATCGTTGGCACGTCTCCCGTTACTCTATCCAGGTCCTTCAGCGTCAACTGGCCATGCCAGGACTTGTGATACCCCCAGATCAACACCGTTTTTGACTTGTCTTTTTTTGAAGCGATGATGTTTTTAACGGCCTGGAGATAATTTTTCTTCCCTGTGACCGCGGGATAGGTCTTATGCGGCATGCGCCATTCGTGTGGCGCCACAATATCGTTGGCCAGAATGATGGCGCCGATACCGACCGGATGCGCGTGCGGTTCGATGAAGCCGGGCATCATGGTCTTACCTTTTAAATCCACCTCAATGGTTTCGCCGGCAAAATTGTTGACCGCGCCCGCCTTGTCCCCGGCATAAATTATTTTCCCGTCCCTTTCGATGACCGCCTCCACATAGGTGGGCGTGTCACCCTCCATGGTGATGATGTCACCGCCAAAATAGATGGTTTGTACCAAGGGCCCGGAAGCAGCCTTCGCCATGTTTCCAGCCATCGATAAAAGGATGACGAAAAATATTACCGCTGCATATTTAAACATTACTCCTCCCTGTTTCTATTTCCATGGTTAAAAAAGCAGGAAAAACCGTCTTCGATATCCGAAAATTTATTTTGCAAACAACCTGGCGACTTCCTTCGTTTCTACCTCTCAACCTCTTTTATTTCATCATAACATCATACAAGAACAATATCAAGAATTATTATTACCTAATTCAATTAAAAGATGAGAATGCTGGCAGGTGGCAAGGGATTATAATGGGCATTTAGAGTATACCAATGCCTTCAATCTATCCCTCCTTCATTACCGGATTACATTCAAGATGCCAATCAATCACCTCTCCTGGGACACCACATTCAGAAAACAGGGAAAGGCGGCATAGTAATAATGAGAAAAGAAATAAAAAACACTATACTTATTCTCGTTCGAGAACTGTCTTGACTCTGGGGTCCCGTTAAATTGACTATCAGAATAAAAATATGTCGCGGATTCAACTTGTAAGTGCAACATTTGGGATTAGAGTTGTAGAGGTATCAAAGAACACCTCATAAGGGGTTTTGAAC
>JALVQM010000113.1 GCA_027025615.1 Desulfobacteraceae bacterium
TCCCTCCTGGTTGCGGAAAACAAACTCACCGAAACCGAGGTGTTCCTTGAAAAAAGCCCGGACTTGCTGGTGAAGGGTAGCTGAATGTTTATCCACGAAAAAAGCCGGTATGCCTGCGGCCTCCAGCGCCCAGTCGGTCCCTGATCCTGTAAGCAGCAAAGGGATATCAAACCTTTCGCTCTGAATCTGTCTCAGTAAATCGATACCTGCCTTGCTATCGGGCTGTCCCTGATGCATAAGCTCTGCGGCACAAATTACACCCAGTACATAAGGCTCGAAACGCTTAAAAATCTCCATGGCCTTTTCATAGGTTTCGGCCACCAGAATTTTTGGCCTTGCCCGCATGGTAAGCAAACGGTGCTCCTCGTTTAACCCACCTTCAATCAACGATTGTGTCTGTGAGACAAGTTCCCTGTAGAATATCGGCAGAAGCGAAGACAAATATACCGGTGAATCCTCGACGAACAAAATTATTCGGATTCCGGCCTTCTCGGTGTCATGGGCTGCGTTTATCCGGTCCTCGACACTCTTGACCATGGCCACCAGGATATCAGTATCACCAGACCAGACAAAAGTGCGGTTTACTGCATCAAAAGTTATCGCTCTGTCTGCCTCGCTACCGCTTGGTACCAGGCCGTGTGAAAGGACAACCACCGGGAGGTCGGCCCTCAGGGCCTTGATTTCACGACCCAGGGTAGCTGCATCCATGTCCACTACCCGCGGCATTGTAATTACCATGTCAAAGGATTTTTCTTCGATTATCTTTAAAGCCTGAGCCGCCGATCCCACCCAGGTGAACCGGGGTGGCCGGCTCAGATTAAGTCCCCGGTATTCATTTACGATCCTCTCGGAAAGCCGGCAGTCTTCCTCCATAACCCATGCATCGTAGGGTGTTGACACCAGAAGTATCTCGTGGACCTTCCATGGCATCAACTCGTGAAAAACTTTGAATCGGGAATCCAGTTCATGGCAGAAGGGATCAATTTCAATGTTCATGACATCCCCCTGGGCTTAAGTATTATGTGGCCAAAGGCAGGTAAATTTAAAAGAAAAACAGTTATCCAATGGGTATACGAGTGTCAAGAAAATTCGCTCAAAAGCCGATTCAATAAATACATGACGACGACAATCGCCTAGCGGAGCAAATATTTTTCTTGATTAGAGACCCTATGCTCTGTTTATATCGCCATAAATCTATATTCTGAAGTGTAACAGGGCCTGATGCGTGTCGTTTACAACGGGGCAGGATATGCGGCGAACGCTTTTGGACTCGCACTAAGCGCAGGGACGGATTGGGACAGCCAGGCCCTTGCCCTTAATAAGCTGCCTTGTCTTTATGAACAACTGCAGTCCAATTTTGTCAAAACCTATGCATGCCTATCCGGACAGGACGGTTAACAAAGCGATTACAAAATTATCCATGGAGTGCAAAAAAAGTATTTCCGGTCCAGGAACACTGTTTCAACTTGGTCCCGGAAGTCATAGAAAATTACTGCCATCCAAGAGAGCGATAGCATGGAAGAGATTCATACCATAGACCACCTTCGT
The DNA here is from genome assembly GCA_027025615.1 of Desulfobacteraceae bacterium. GTDB lineage: Bacteria > Desulfobacterota > Desulfobacteria > Desulfobacterales > Desulfosarcinaceae > JALVQM01. The sequence goes on from JALVQM010000113.1 coordinate 1,549, forward strand.
CGGAAGATAAAAACCGCCAGGCAGGCAGGAAAGCTAATCGGATTTGTGCCCACCATGGGCTATCTGCACGCCGGCCACATGTCCCTTGTTGAGCGGGCTTGCAGGGAAAACGATTTTGTCGTGGTAAGCATCTTCGTAAACCCCACCCAATTTGGTCCCAACGAGGATTATGATGCTTATCCCCGCGATGAAAAACACGATCTGGCAATCTTGCGAAAAGCAGGAGTTGACCTGGCTTTTATGCCCACAGCCGACCTGATGTATCCGGACGGCTACTCAACCTACGTGGTCCAGGAAGGACAGTTGACCGCAACCCTCTGCGGCCGAAGCAGGCCCGGACATTTTCGGGGAGTTACCACAATCGTCACCAAGCTGTTCAACATGGTGCAGCCTGATCGGGCATATTTCGGACAAAAAGACGCCCAACAAGTAGCAGTTATCCGCCAAATGGTACGTGATCTCAACTTCGATATCCAGGTCGTGGTCTGTCCCATAGTCCGCGAACCTGATGGTCTGGCAATGAGTTCGCGCAATGCATACCTGGATCACAGTCAGCGCAGTGACGCCCTAGTCCTGTCAAAAGCTCTTTTCGAGGCCCGGGCCGCCATTGAGGCCGGGCAACGCGATGCTGACAAGGTACGTGCACTGGTCCGGGAACGGATTTCATCTGTACCGGCTGTCCAAATAGATTATGTCGAAATCGTTGATGCCGACTCCTTAAAGCCTTTAAAAAGACTGCAGGGCAGAGTATTGATAGCCGTGGCAGCCAAAATCGGACTGCCGCGGCTTATTGACAACATCCAACTAACCCTTGATTAGCCGGCTGCGATTTCTCACATAAGACCTTTTTCCATTACCGCCCGGGCAGTGTCGATAAGCCCTTCCGGAAACCCGATTACTTTGTAAATAACCATGAACCCAATGACCCAAACTATGATCATGGAAATCAACCATAGAAAGAAGCCGTATTTTACAAAATCCATGGGATGGATCATTTTTTCGCCCGAATCGGGATAAACACCCAGTCCGTAAACTATGGCATTGTTGGGAGTGCCGACGATGAGGAAATGGGCAAAAGATGTGGCAAAGGCAACTCCAAGGCCAACCGCCCACGGTTCACCCGGAACCCCGGTCATGATCCCCATGGGAATTACTATCGGGCCAAGCAAAGCTGTAGTTCCCGCATCTGACATGAAATTCGTCATCAAACCCGAAAGACCGGAAAGCCCTACCCATAAGCCCAAGCCCTGCTCCATACCGAAAGAACTCAGTATTTTCAAAAAGCTCTGGGCCAGCCACAGGGCGGCTCCACTTTCTTTCAACAGTGCACCAAGGGTCAAAGCTCCACAGTACATGAACCAGGCATCCCAGGAAATCCCGTTTAATATTTTTCTCCAGTCGGTTGTTTTAAAAATAACAGGAATTAACAGTGCCAGAAGGGAAGGCCCCCCCAACCCAAGCTCTTCACCACCCAGGATCCAAAGTGCCAGGATCAGCAGCAACATTGCTAAAGTAACGTATTCGGAATAGCTCATTTTTCCCATGCGACGGGTTTCGTCTTTTATGGCTGCCAAACCCGGAGTCAGATCCCGGGTCTTGATCTTACGGCCAAAAATTGCCAGCATGTAAACCGCAACGGCAATGCCAAGTACAGGCACCATGGGCAGGCCATACTTCATCCATGTGAAAAAATCCATGGGCACATTGTATTCGCTCCAAAAGCCCATCATGATTACGTTACGACCGCCTGCAGCCGGCGAACCAACCCCCCCGACGTTAAGGGCAAAACAGAGAGTGAACAGTAAAAACTTGGCCAGGGCAGGATCATGTTCAAGACGCCCCACGGGGCTGCTGGCCTTGACCGCCCCGAAATAGACAGCGGCCATCACCGGGGTCATGAAGGCGCACATGGCATGAGCTGAAATGAAAGAACCGATTACCGACATACTTAGGCAAAGCACGAATACAGGAACCAGGAATCCCTTTGTCCAGCCAAGCAACCAGCTTGCCAACCGTTTGTGAAGCCCAACGTCGACAACGGCAACCCCCATGGCCAAAACTCCGAGCAAGAACATGGGAGCATCACCGGCAAAGGTTTTACCGATCATTTTCCGGGGTAATAAATGAAGAAAATAGGCCAACATGGGCATCAAAATCCCCGTCAAACCTATGGGTATTGCTTCGGTGGCGAAAAAAATCACCGCCATCGGAATCACCCCAAGAACCATCATGGTTTTCCGGGCTGCCTGTTGAGCATCATGGGCAATTTCCCAGGCAATCATTTTTTTTGCAAAACCATATTTCTCAATAATATCGACAACAGACTGGGGAGTGGGCAAAAGAAAACCGATTAAAAGAAAAATTCCCAAACCAACACCCATCCAAAGAGTCCTGTTTGCCAGAATTCCTCCGCCTTCTGAATGATGCTCCATATCATGGCTCATATACTAATCGTCTCCGCCTTTAATTATATACTACAAATTCAGCTTGATATGAGGTGGGAAAATCCTAACTGCTATCAAAATAGAAGACTCCGACTTCATACCGGGCATTGCTTGAGCATTTCGAAAACTTTCATGAAAACGTCCGACAAACGCAAAATACCGATAATTTCACCGTCTCTCACCACCAGCAAGCCCATATGGCGTCCCATTACAAACTGATGAATGGCTTCACACAACGACGCTTCCGCATCCACGAACTCGCCCTGGGTTGGCGTATACATAAAATCCTTGACCTTCATTTTGGCCGCCCTGGAACACAGCTCACTCAAAGATGCATCACAAAAATTCATGGCTTCGAGCATTGCCCGCAGAAAATTGGGATTGAAACCGGTCCTGGTCAAATGCTGGATATCGCCCATCTCCTGGTAACGTGGCTCCAGGGCCATGAGAACATCTATCATCCCGATCTTCCCGCAAACTTTGCCATTTGAATCCATAACCAGGATTCCACGGTGCATGTACGGCCGCATGTTCTTATTGCGTCGTTCTTGTGCTTTTTCCAATGCAAAAACAGCCTGCTGGAGGGTGTCTTCCTCACTGACGGTGGCATATTCTTCCAATGGCACCATCAAGTCTTCTGCTGTAATCAGTTCCATATCATCGTCTCCTTTTTATTGAGTCATTGCTATCCGGATAATTTCTTTCAGCACATCGTCAAGGTGCAGCAGCCCTATAACTTCTTCATCATCCACAACCGGCAGAACTTGCGCATTGTATTTTTTCATTAGAAAAACAGCTTCCATCAACATTTCATCGGCTCGCACACAGGTCCGGATGGGAACCATCAATCTACCAACTTTTCTTTCCATCTCATGGTGGCAGGCAGCTTCCAGCTGCCCGGGCCAAAACACGGGTCCTATCTTCTCAGCCCCTTTAAGAAAATTGCCCATGGCCCCGAAAACAATTTCCCGGGCAGTCAAAAGGCCTTTGATAACCTGCCCGCCGGCTTCTGGCTTACCCAGCACAATCAGGGTCGCACAAGCCAAATTATCACCGGACGTCAGCACCTTGAGGGCCTCTTTGAGAGACTGGTCCTCGTTTACCCATCCGTATTTATCAACCGGACGCATGAAATCTTTGACAAGTTTTTCAAATGGCATAATCAATATTCCTTTGCTTAAGAAGATGACTTTACCGCAATTGACGTGCCAAAATTCAGTCCCAAACAAATTGTCTTTTAATTGATTGTTTTTATATTATTTTTTATCACCATGACTCTTATGCCGCTGGTATGGCCTGCAAATTAAGCGGCACGTAAATGAAGCATGCGGCAATTTTTTGCCGTAAACTTGTGTTTGTTGCTTGACAAAGGCCCAGCCGGCCACCTATTGATTTGCCTGTATCTCCAAAAAGACAAGGGACCTTAATGAAACTTCCCGCACCGCATACCACCTACCTGGATGAAACAGCCATGGAGGAGTTCATTCTGGGCTGTCCGGTCATGGAGCGGATCATGGATGAGGTCATCCAAATTGCACCATTCGATGTCAGTGTCCTGATAAGCGGAGAAAGTGGAACCGGCAAAGAACTGCTTGCCAGGATCATCCACTTGCAGAGCAAAAGGGCCGGTCATCCTTTCGTTCCCCTGAACTGCGGCGTGCTTTCTGGTAATATTTTCGAAGACAGGCTTTTTGGGCACGAAAAAGGAGCTTTTACAGGAGCCGACAGCAGAAAAATCGGTTGCTTCGAAATGGCCCACAGGGGAACCCTCTTTCTTGATGAAATATCCGAGCTTCCCCTTGAAAATCAAGTCGATTTCCTAAGGGTGCTGGAAGATTTCCGTTTCATGCGTATTGGCGGCGACCGTTTCATCCAGGTTGACGTACGCTTGATATCAGCTACCAACAAGGATCTGAAAAAACTGATTTCGGAAAAAAAATTTCGTGAGGATCTTTACTACCGCCTGCAGGTCGTTCCGGTCCATCTTCCTCCCTTGCGACATCGCAGAAAGGCCATAGCTCCCCTGGTGGACCACTTCCTGACCATTTTGGCAGCGCGCCATAAGAAAGCCAAACCGGCTGTCTCACCCGAGGTTTTGAAAATCTTCAAGCAATATCATTGGCCGGGCAATATCCGGGAACTTAAAAACATCCTGGAAAGAATATTCGTGGTCAGCAAGAAAAATGAAATCACTCCTAAAGACTTGCCCCTCGATTTTAAAACAGGTTTTGCCGAACCGGCGGAAACCGGCAGCTTACGTCAAATACGACGGCAGGCGGAAACTTCGGCCATTCTGGCTACCCTGGAACGGGTGGGAGGAAATCGTACCGCCGCTGCCAGTCTCCTGAAGATAAGCCCGCGAACCTTGCGGCATAAAATAAGAACT
>JALVQM010000114.1 GCA_027025615.1 Desulfobacteraceae bacterium
GGGTGGGGAGGGTTTGGTCAATGTCAGGGAGTCAACCTCGTTCCCATCTTCATCGGTCACGGTAAAAAGCAGTTGGTCACCTTCGATGTGAACGGTGCAGAAATGGTGGACTTTTTGTGCTTTGACAATTTTTGGATAGCTGGAGTCAGGATTGCGAAGCGACGCACCGCCGCCACCGGTGGTCACATGCTGAACCCCGTCAACCTCTGCTCTTGCGTAGTAGTGGTTGTGCCCTGTAAATATGAAGCTGACACCGTGTTCTTTTGCCAGCGGCTGGATGTAATTTTGGACATCACTGTTATTGGAATGACCACCGCCTGCGGACCAGCCCGGCTCATGGAAGAAGATCACTTTCCACTTTTTATCGCTGTTTTTCAGGTCGTTTTCGAGCCATTGATACTGGGTGGAGCCCGGAGAATAGTTTTTATACTGATCAACTGCCGTAATATGGAGCGGACCGTAGTCAAAGGAGTAGTAGTAGCCTCCAGGTTCATGATTGGTCGGAAAGTATTTGATAAAGAGATCGGCATCGCCTTCATGGTTGCCGCGGATGCCGGCAACAGGCATCTCGGCCTGGAACTGGTGCAGATGGGTATAGCGTGAATCAAAATACTGGTTGTCCCAGTCACTCTCCCCCTCTCCGTAACTTACGAAATCACCGGTATGCAGTACCAGTGTCTGATAGGAAGAATCGTTTTCATAAATGTCGATCATCCGGGCGACGACGCCGTCATGGTATTGCGGGTATGTTCGGGTGTCCCCGTAAACAAAGATATTGACATCTTTGGCATTGCTGCCGGGCGCGGTACGAAAACTACCGCTGCCTACACTATCGTTATCACAGCTTATGCTGTAGTTGTAGAGGGTCGCCGGGGCAAGGTTTGTGATCGTATAGACATGCAGGTGTCCGTCCCCTCCGCCGCTTGTCTCCTGGCTGCTGTCGCTGCCTGTCCCCCAGTCGATGGTACACGTTTGGGTGCTGTCAAGCTGCCACAGCACCTTCATCTCGGTCGCAACCCCGTCATAGACCACATAGGGTCCTTTGCGCACGCCGGCTGCTGCATAGGTAGCTGTCAAGCCGACAATAACTGTTGCGACAAGTATCCACTGCCTGATCTTGTTCATGGCCAACTCCTGTTATGTTTGAATCCAACCTGCAATTTGAACTGTAGTGTCAGAGAAAAGCAATAGCAGAAGTTGTAAACAAGATTCTACTATCAGCAACCCGGCTCACTTGATAAAACAAGTCCCGTGGCATTCCGTCCCTACCTCACGATAGGTTTGGCTTTTCCAGTATATTAAACCCAAACAGTGCCTTACACACTTTGATACCCGTCTGGATACTGCCGTCCATCTTGGCTCCTGTACAGGCAAACCCCATACAGCATCCGGATGAAACCGCTACCATGACATTACAATCATACCTGTTTTCACCGGCAAAAAAAAATGAAAATTTTTCATCCTGAATCAGGAAATACCAGTTGCTGCAATGCTTCCAAGCAAAAAATTTGAGTTATATCGTAACGATTAAATCGAAGATAAGAGGTGTAACCAGGGGGAATGAAAAGCACAAAAAAATTTTCTATCAAAGGCCCAAAAAGAGCAGAAAGTTATATCCACGGCAGGTTTTGCCTGCAACCGGGGCCGGAAGGGGCAGCCCCGGCAGCCAGGTTTTTCATGGTTATCCTTTTAAAAAAAACCTATTGTATCTATCTGATTCTTCAGCATTAAATTACATAAAGCTGAACCATTCTGATTGGGCTCCCCTGCCGGGATTATTGTCGCAGAATGGCGAGCATGGCATCACCGATAAAGGCGGGCGCGGTTTCCGGGAAGGGGGCCACGCTGCTCACATTGATCTCGCACAACACATAGGTATCGTCGCCGGTCACGGTTTTGGGGCCGAGGAGAAAATCACAGTCCCAGAGTACCGGCAGCTGCTCCGGCCGCATGGCAAGCGTTTTGACCATGGCCGGGACCCAATCCCGTTCCAGGACATTTTTCAGGTCCTGCCACCGGGGCGTGG
>JALVQM010000115.1 GCA_027025615.1 Desulfobacteraceae bacterium
CAAGGCTGGGGCAAGCAGCCCGGAGAGCAGTTACCCGGCAAACCCATACCTGGCAGCATACTGCTGACGGATATGCCCGGCTTTTTGCACGGATTTTGAATGAAAGACGCAAATGTGTGGTCTAGCGGTATTAATCGATCCAGGTTTGGATGAACATGCTGGTAAAAGCCGTTGTCAGGCAGCGGTGTCAAGCATGCTTTACCGGGGCCCTGACCAGACCAGCCTTTTTTGCCGCTCCCCGTTATTCATGGGACACTGCCGTTTGGCGGTGATTGATCCCCTGGCCAGCCGGCAGCCCATGGCAGATCCATCTGGGCGCTATGTGTTGGTTTACAATGGTGCGACGTATAATTTCAGGCAATTGCGCAGTGATTTGGGAAAACGGTGGCGGTTTGTCTCCGAGGGAGATACCGAGGTTGTGCTGGCCGGACTGGTTCTGGAAGGGACGGCTTTTATTGAAAAAATGGTTGGAATGTGGGCCGGCGCTTTTTGGGATGGCAAAAAGCAGCGATTATTGTTGTTCCGAGACAGGCTGGGTCAAAAACCGCTTTATTATCATAGCCAGGGTAATCTGTTGGCGGCTGCTTCTGAATTAGGCGCTTTGCGAACCTTGGTCAAGTCAACCTGGCAAAGGGATAATGACAGTCTGGCCGACTTTTTTCGCTATGGTTATTGTCTTCCCGGGGCAACATTTTACAGGGAAGTCAAAGAGGTTCTGCCTGGCCACCTGTGTTGGTGGGAACCAGGGCGCAAGATTGAACAACACTCCTATTGGAAACTGCCGGTACGTGAATCGGCAGGCATTCGGAATAACCATGCGGGACGCTTACGTGCCCAATTGACAGATGCTGTTATCAACCGACTGGTAGCTGATGTTCCGGTTGGTTTACTGTTGTCCGGGGGAGTTGATTCATCTTTGGTGGCTTCCATATGCAGCCGTAACGGTACAAAACTGCCGGCTTTTACAATGGGTTTTCCTGATGTTCATTTTGATGAGCGCCCATTTGCCGCCACAACAGCCAAACTTTACTGCAGCCGCCAACTGGAATCAGTTTTCCCGAATGACCCTGGTCGGGCATTTATTACCAATGCGATTGGTAAGGTGGGGCAGCCTTTTGGGGACCCTTCACTGTTGGCCCTTTCATGGCTGGCCCGGCTGGCTGCCGGCCACGTGAAGGTGGTTCTGTGCGGAGACGGAGGAGATGAGCTTTTTGGAGGCTATCAGCGATATCGGGCCCAGGTTTTTTTGCGCTGGTTCATGCGGCTTCCGCCATCGTTGCGCAGAAACCTTGGGCTTCTGGTAAGGAAGTTGCCTGAGCCAATGGCTCATCACAGTCGGAGCCTGTTGAAAAAAGCTCACCTTTTTATAGACATGGCTGAAAAACAAGGGACAGGTGAGCCATATGTTGCTCCGCGCCTTTTTTCTGAAAAGGAACTGGCAGGCTTGCTTCCTGATCTTTGGACCTGCGGGCACCGCCCTCCCGGCCTGGACCATACCTCTAACAATTTGGATGACCTTGAACGAATGCTTGCTGCCGACATGCTTGTATATTTGCCCCAGGATATTTTATGCAAGGCAGACAGGGCCTGCATGGGGTATGGCCTGGAGGCAAGGGCACCTTTCCTTGATCATAGACTGGTGGAACTGGCATTCAAGTGGCCCGCTTCGGTGCATGCGGGGGCCATGGGAGGCAAGCGGGTTCTCCGGCGGGTTTTTAAGGAAAGTTTGCCGGATTTTGTCTGGCGGCGCAACAAACAGGGATTTTTTCTTCCCCTGCATGGTTGGTTTTCAGAGGGGTGGATGGGAAAATCCCTTGAAAGGATGCAACAACACCGGTTCGGTCCCTTGAATCCTGCCTTTGTTTCACAGCTGCTGGACCAGCACCGCAAGGGGATCAGGGACAGAAGTTTGCAATTATGGGCTATTTGGAGCTTTGTGAATTGGCGATAGGTGGCCCCAGTTTCCAGCGAGCGTGTTTCAGATTATATTCAACCGCCTTGTAGTCCGGGTCCATGGTATAGACT
>JALVQM010000116.1:0-1198 GCA_027025615.1 Desulfobacteraceae bacterium
GATGCAGTCCAAAGCCAGCGAAACAGCGAAGGAAATCAGGCGAATCACCCAGGTGAGCGAAGAAGCGGATCAGGCGATGAACACCATTGCCACGGCTGTAGAAGAACAATCGGCATCCACGGCTGAAATCTCCTCTAATGTCAGCCAGGCTTCGTCAGGCGTTCAGGAAGTCAACCAGAACGTTTCCCAATCGGCCACTGCAGCAGCCCAGGTAGCCGAAGAAATATCCAGGGTAAACGTCGAGACCAGCGCTATTGCCGACAACAGCCAGCAAGTTGCGGCCAAGGCAGACAGCCTTTCACACTTGGCGGATCAACTGAAAGCGGCAATGGCACGTTTTAAAGTCTAAGGCACACCGGCGCTATACAGCAACTTTCAACCGGGCAAAAGTGCATCAGCGTATAGCTGGATGACGTGTTTAACCTTTATTCTGCAGCCGGCCCGGGAAAGGATATCGGCAAGTTGGGCCATGCAGGCCGGACAGGAAGTAGCCACTACCGGGGCTTTTGCAGCAAGGATACTGCTGAGTTTCGTAAAACCGATCTGCCTGGACATCTGGTAGTATTTGAGGTTGAAACTACCTCCCATCCCGCAACAGGCATCTGCATTGGGCATTTCGACCAAACGGTGACCTGCGGCAACGATCAAATCCCGGGGCTCGACTTCCACAGCCAGGGATTTTTTCAAATGGCAGGGGTCATGATAAGTCACCTTGGGCAGTCGGCTGTCATCTTTGCTTTTGATACAATCATAAATTCCGGCCCCTGTCCTGCCGACCAGAAACTGGCTGATATCCATGGTCTTGGCCCCAAGCTTTTCGAAAACCCGCGTCAGCTTCTGATCCCGGCCTCCGGCCATCAAGGGCCAAAGTTTGGTTATGGTCCAGGTACATGTGGCACACGCGGTAACCAGAAAGTCCCAGTCGCCCCTTTCCAGCAGGTTCAGATTGTATCGGGCCAGGCGCCTGAAAGTATCACTATCACCGGCAGCCAGGGCTGGGATCCCGCAGCAACCCTGGCCGACTGGTAGAAAAATACCTACCCCTAGCTTTTTTAATACGGCAACCGTTGATCCTGCCGCTTCAGGATATAACTTGTCCAGCAGGCAACCAACAAAAAATGCAACCTTGTAACCCGAAGGCCCCCTGGCAGTGTCAATATAAGAAATCTGCTCATGAAATGCCGGCCGGGCAATGTTT
>JALVQM010000116.1:1208-6374 GCA_027025615.1 Desulfobacteraceae bacterium
ACCAAGCAGGGGGGAGACAAATCGACTGCAGGAGGTATCCAGCATCTGGCTTTGTGGTCTGGAAAAAATTTTCTGCAAGGGTGCAATCCATTCAAACAGCTTATCCATAAAGCCGGGATTTGACAGCATCCCACGTAAAACAAGCCTTTGGGCTGGATTAAGACCCGTAAACTCGGCAAGAATCGTGCGGGCTTTGATAAAAATCTCCAGTACCGAAACTCCGCTAGGACAATTTGCCTGGCAACTTCCGCACAGCAGGCAACGATCCAGTCGTTGGCGGACTCCGTCGGGTTTGTCGAAAAGCTGCCTGAACAACCCTTCCAGCAAAGCCAGTTTACCCCGGGCCACATCGGCCTCCAACCCGGTCTGGCCATACAAGGGACAAACAGCCTGGCACATTCCGCAGCGCATGCAGACCGCCAACTGGTCTTCAAGCTCCCCAATCATTTTTGCCAGGGCCTGCATGTCCATCATTGGTCATATTCTCCGGTTATTTCACAAAATCGGGTGCCTTGCTGAACACCAGAGCCTTTTATTGAAGGTTCGCTTTTCCATCGGTTACCTATATACGATGCCCATGGCCCAAGTCCACCTTGAAAATCTTTCCGGCTCAATGCAGGTCCAAATAAAAAGATTTTCTTTCCTGTCAATGTTTGATTGTTTACGACACTTTGTCCATCTGTCATAATGGGATATCAATATTTTCGAAAAAATTTACCATTTCAATTAAGGGACACTTCCAAAGCCCTTGCCGGTTATCAGCCAACGGAAAGGTTGGACGTTATGCAAAGCCCAAAAATTCCATCAAGGGCCAACCTGGTTTCACAATTCACCGCTGCAGCAAAAGCCGTCTCGGCCTTCGTCAAACCCATAAATAGCCCGGAACAGGCCCTTACCTACGCGGTTGAGCTTTGCGCCTGTCAAAAAACACGTTTTCTTCGAACTGAAATCGGCAATGGCAAAGAAAGTCTGGATAAAAACAGTCTGGCCGCCCCGGGACTGAATTCCGGACTTTTAACCAGGCTGAAAGAATTGGGCAGCCGCGCAGGTATCAATATTCTGACCCACAACCTGCGTAACTGCCTTGAACAAATGGAAGCAGGCTTGACCTTTGTCGACCATGCCATTGCCGAAACCGGCACCCTGGTCATAAATGCCTCTGATGAAGACCTGCGTCTGGCAACCATGATTTGCGAAGCCCACGTGGCCGTCGTTCCCATATCGAATCTTGTGCCAAGTGCAACTGACCTTGAACCCGTGCTTAGAAATTCAATGAACCGGCCACCAGCTTACTGGAATTTTATCACCGGCGCCAGTCGAACGGCGGATATCGAAAGGGTCCTTGCCCTGGGTGTTCATGGCCCCCTGGAACTGCACATCCTGCTGTGGGAGGATAGCTAATGCATGACGCCAGATCCCTGAGAGAATATCGTCGCCGAATGCGGCAGGCACTGGAAAACAAATTTCTCGGCCAGGCCATGGATAATTTTGCCGTGGCCTATAGAGCCAGCCGCGCCAGGGCCTTCAGCGGCGTGGATGTAGAACAGCTGGTATCCAGAATAGCCAGCATCAAGGACCAGGCCTCGGCCCAATTGGACAAACTACTGGAGACCTTCAGGGACAAGGCTACCGCTGCCGGGGCAACCGTCCACTTGGCAGCCGACGCATCCGAGGCTAACCGGATTATCGCCCGGGTAGCAGCCGAAAACCGGGTGAAACGAATTATCAAATCCAAATCCATGACCGCCGAAGAAACCCTGCTCAACCATTTTCTCGAGACCGAAGGTTTTGAAGTTACCGAAACCGACCTTGGAGAATGGATTATTCAGTTGCGCAAAGAAGGCCCTTCACACATGGTAATGCCTGCCATCCACCTTTCCCGCTTCCAGGTAGGGGACTTGTTTACCAGGGTAACGGGCACCGTCCAGGACGCCGAAAACATCGACAGCCTGGTCAAAGTCGCACGCCGAAAGTTGCGCCGGGCATTCATTGAAGCCGATATGGGTATCAGCGGAGCCAATTTTGCCATCGCCGAAAGCGGGACCCTTGGAATCATTACCAACGAGGGCAACGGCCGCCTAGTAACCACCCTGCCCAGGATCCACCTGGCCCTGGTAGGGCTGGACAAATTACTTCCCAACCTGGAAGCGGCCCTTGTCATCAATCAGGTGCTGCCGCGCAACGCCACAGGCCAGGCGATTACATCCTATGTTACCTGGATCACCGGTCCAACACCAAAAGCCGGTGACGGCACAGCAGACAAACAGTTACACATTGTTTTTTTGGATAACGGACGGCGTAAACTGGCAGCCGACCCACTTTGGCGCCAGGTACTGCGCTGTGTGCGCTGCGGTGCCTGTGCCAACGTGTGCCCGGTTTACCGCATGGTGGGTGGTCACCAGTTTGGACATATTTATATTGGAGCCATTGGCCTGATAAATACGTATTTCTTCCATGGACGGGACAAGGCACGCAACCTTGTCCAAAACTGTCTAAACTGCGGTGCCTGCAAACAGGTATGTGCCGCGGATATAGATCTTCCCCGCCTGATAAAGGAAGTCCACCAATCGATACAGAAAGAAGAAGGCCTTAACATTCCCACCCGCTTGCTCGGGCAGGTTCTACGGAATAGGAACCTGTTTCATAAACTTCTGCGCACCGCCCGCCTGGTCCAGAAACCGGCCACCGACAAACAGGCGTACCTGCGTCATCTACCCATGTTGTTCTCACGCCAACATGGATACCGCAGGCTGCCGGCCATTGCAGACCAGTCTTTTCGCGAAAAATGGCCAAAAATGGAAAAGCGCTTCAAACGTTCAACCCGCCACCCTGTCCGTGACAAAGATACCCACCGTCCACAAAAGGTGGCCCTGTTCGCCGGATGTCTCCAGGATTTTGTTTACCCCGAGCAGCTTGAAGCTACAGTGGATCTTATGGCCGACCGGGGTGTAAAAGTCGCTTTCCCCATGGAACAGTCATGTTGCGGCCTGCCGCTTTCAATGATGGGTGAAAAGCAAGCGGCCATCGACGTTGCCCGGCAAAACATAGAGGCCTTTGCCCAACTGGACGAATATCATATAATAACCCTGTGCGCATCCTGTGCCGCGCATCTTAAAAATGCCTATCCGACTCTATTGAGCAACAGAGGAGCATGGGACGCCAGGGCCCGGGCTTTTTCAGCCAGGGTAATGCCATTTTCGGTATTTGTTAACGATTATTTACACATAGAATCTGCTTTGACCACCGGTTCCTTGCCCAAGGCTACTTACCACGCACCTTGCCACCTGTGTCGTGGTCTGAAAGTGCAAAACCAGCCCCGGGCACTTGTGGAAAAGGCAGGATTCAATTTCATACCGGCCGCCGAAGAAGAAACCTGTTGCGGATTTGGCGGAACTTATTCAGGAAAGTTTCCTGAAATTTCCTCCCGAATAGTCAACAGAAAAATTGCGGATATACTGAATACCGGGGCGCAGACAGTTCTTACTGAATGTCCGGGCTGTATTGTCCAATTACGTGGGGCGCTTGCCCAAAGAAAACTGCCTATCAAAGTATTACACTTCAGTGAAGCCCTGGCAAAAATAGCAGGAAAGAAATAAACTGCAAAAAAAATTCGGTTGTAATCCACGATCAACAGTGGCATCTAGCGCCCCTTGGGATACCGGCAGCAAGCAAGCGTCCGGGCATTAATCTTTTACAACAAGATCAGCAGACTGTTGACAAACGTCATGAGCGCAGGCAAGACAAGCCAAAATCCGGCTGAAAAACGCAGTTTATCTGGAACAAATGTGATTTTTAAGCAGGATTTTAACACCGGTAGCCAGGCGCAATAGTTCTTCAACGAAATTTTAAAGGAGAATCCAGATGACATCCAACATTTACTGGGCCGATCTGTACGTGGAGAAAAGGCGTAGTCCGGCCGACGCCATACGCTATATCAGGCCCGGGCAAAGAGTATTCATAGGCTCGGCTTGCGGAGAACCCCAGGCCCTGGTAAAAGCCCTGGCAGATTCGGCCCCCAAGTTTACCGGGCTTGAAATCGTACGCATGATGAGCCGTGAGACAGCCCCACTGGCCGCCATAGCAGACCGCAGCCAGGACATGCACCTGAATATTCGTAACATATACCTGGGCTCTGCGCGCTTGGCAGCCATGGAGAACATCCGTCGTTTTATTACCCCCTTGAACATGTCCGAAGTTCCGGGCCTTTTCAAAAGTCGCAAATTCCCGATCAATGTGGCCCTTATCCAGGTAAGCCCTCCTGATGATTTTGGCTGGATGAGCCTGGGGATATCCGTGGATGTCACCCTTGCGGCAGCCCGTTCGGCCGACCTTGTCATCGCCCAGGTAAACAGTCGTATGCCAAAAGTAATGGGACAAAGCTTTCTGCACGTAAACGAGGTAGATGTAATCGTGGAACATGACCAGCCCCTGCTGACCGTTGAACCCGGCCAAACATCGGAAGCAGCCGACCGTATCGGCCGCCATATAACCCGGCTCATAGACGACGGGGCCACCATCCAGATCGGTCTTGATGCAGCCAGCCAGGCAACGGTCCGGGCCCTGGGAGATAAAAATGATCTTGGTTTTCACTCCCAGTACTTGACCGATGATATCATGCACCTGTATGCACAGGGGGTAATCAACAACCGCAAAAAAGGATTCAATGACGATAAACTGGTAGCTTCAGCGGCCATCGGCACCGAAGCGCTTTACGAGTTTATCAATGACAACCCGGCAATCGATTTCTACCCATCCGATTATGTCAATGATCCGTTCATAATAGCCCGCAACAATAAAATGGTGTCAATGAATGTTGCCAATGTCATGGATATCACCGGCCAGGTGGCGGCAGAGGCTTCGCCCCACACAAGGATGGCCGGGGTTTCGGGTATTCCTGATTTTGTCCGCGGTGCAAAACGTTCTGCCGGAGGTAAAGCTATCCTGATGCTCTTTTCGACAACACCTGATGGCAAACAGAGCAATATCGTTCCCATGCTTGAAAACACAGCTGTGGTGATACCCAGGGGCGACGTTCAATACGTAGTGACCGAATACGGAGCTGTAAACCTGTTCGGCAAAAGTCTCCAGGAACGGGTTATGGCCATGATCAGCATCGCCCATCCCGACTACAGAGAAAAATTGATCAATTCAGCCAAGCGCGACGGC
>JALVQM010000117.1 GCA_027025615.1 Desulfobacteraceae bacterium
ACATTGCCCTGGAATGTGGCCAGATGATGGCGCGGCTGGGTGCCAGGGTCACAATACTGCAGCGCAGTGCCCAAATCCTGCCCGATGAGGATGAAGATCTGACAACGGCGCTGGTCGGCTACCTGCACACCTCGCTTCTCTGCTTATAGGAGGGGTCGGTCTTTCCACAACTTACCGGCTGCACAGGCATAAGGGACCGTTGCTGATTCAAATGTTGAGCGGAACCACAGTTTTCATGTTTACTTTTGTCGGCTTTCTCGCGCCGTTGGTCTGGTTGGGTATCATCGGGCTTGTTGCTGCCTCCGGATGGGATTTTGTTATAGGCAAACGGACCCATCAAGTGTCCGGCTGACGTCAGTTGGCCGGCAGGAATATGAATGAATTGTTTTGGCTAGATTCGGTTTGTCTCAGGTTTTCCTGGATTTTGTTTCTCAAGCCCTAATTTTACCTTTCCCATTGACAATACACGCACGCAGGCATCCACGACCACTGGATCAAGCTGTTTGCCCCGCTGGGATTTCAATTCCTCCAAAGCTTCTTTTAACCCTACCGCCGGGCGATAGGGTCGTGAACTGGTGATGGCATCGACCACATCCGCAACCGCGAGAATTCGGGCTTCAAACAAAATTTCATCACCCTTGAGCCCTTGCGGATATCCGGAGCCATCCATACGTTCGTGGTGCTGGTAAACGGTTTGAGCCAGGGGCCAGGGAAAATCGATATCTTTCAGGATGTCGTAGGCTGTCTGGGGATGGGCACGAATAATGGCCATTTCATGTTCGGTCATTTCTCCGGCCTTATTCAAAATGGCCGCCGGTACGAGAATTTTCCCCAGGTCGTGAATGGCTGCAGCCATGCGCAAACCCTGGGCACGTTCCCAGGAAAAGCCGAGTTCTTTCGCGATAGCCCGGCACAGTTTGGTAACCCGGCGCTGGTGGCCGGCGGTGTATGGGTAACGCATTTCGATGGTGCGGGACATGGCCTGGATAACACTGCCCATGGCTTTACGGAACCGCTCCCGGCTTTCGAAAAGCGGAGTCGTATCGCTGACGATTTCAATTATGCCCGCCATGGTGCCATCGGGCGCATAATAAGCGCTGGCAGTCATGGTGCCGGGGGCGCTGCGGCCGCAGATACAATGCTTGTCGGTTTCATAGCGCAGTTTTTTTACCCCCTTGCCGATTCTGTTCATCGGGCAGGCCGGGGTTCGGCACAACTCACCCGGAAACACATCGTAGCACTTTTTACCGATGGCTTCTTGCCGGGATACACCAGACAGGGTCGTGATAGCGTTATTGACAAAGCGTACGGTAAAGTCATTGCCGATAACCATTACCGCATCGGGCAAAGATTCAAGCACCTGGGCAAAATCCAAAAAAAATTTCTGAACGGCAAAATCGGTTTTTTTCATCTTCGTTTCACCTTACTCTGGAACAGGGGTGCCACCTGGTAGATAAGGATCAAATCCCGCATGCCGGGATACATCGGGATACATATGGATCCCAGATATCCCGACAGCTATGGAAAGAAAATACACAGGGGTCAAATCCTTCTAAAAAGCTAAAATTTTAAATGGCCAAGTCAACCGTATCCCCTTGTTGTACTTAACATCTTCAAATTACTGGTTACTGTCGAATCGCTATTTAATATATACTGTATTTTTCCGGCAGAACAATAGCATATTAACTATGGGGCGCTTTCCAGCAGGATAGGTTGCCCTTTCTTTACAGACACTGATCAAGTGTAACGTTGTGGCTGGGCTGAGCCGGTTCCCGATGGTGTCATGACGTACTGCCACACCTGGATTTCCCGGGCCCGGAAAGAACCGGCACAGGAAAGCAGGTAGTATTCCCACATACGCTTGAAGCGCGTATCATATTTTTGTGACAGAGTTGGCCAGGCCCGCTGAAAATTGTCGTTCCAGGCCATCAGGGTCTTGTCGTAGTGGGGACCGAGGTTGTGCCAGTCCTCGATGACAAAAAGACCTTCAACGGCTTTGGCGATTTGGGCGGCGCTGGGCAGCA
>JALVQM010000118.1 GCA_027025615.1 Desulfobacteraceae bacterium
CGGACCGCCCGCATGGCGTTTTCGGAATCATCGAAAGCGATCAGGATATTGCTCTTTTCCATTTCAGGCCCTCCTTCGTTTGGCAAAATATAGCATCCAGTATTTATGATTACCCTTATCCGGGCAAATAGCAAGTGTGATGGTCATGCCGGAATCAAGATCAAAGCGGCCGGCCGATCTGGAAAAGCAGCACCGGTCCCTGCTGGTCCAGGTAATCAGGTTGGACCACCGGCCAGGCCACTCCCAAGTGTAAATTGGCATTTATATCCCAGGCAAGCTCCATGGATGCCACAATTTCCAGGCCAAGTCCAACCAACAATTGATCGGCAGACGGCCTTTGGCTGGCCATTCCGCAATCAGCAAAAACACCCGCCCGCAGGCTGCGCCAGAATACCGGCCATGTCCGGTAACCGGCGTTGATTCTGGCAAGGGGAACAAAATATTCGGTCCTGCTGCTGAAAACCTGTCCGTCTTCTATAGAGTTGGTTGCAAAACCACGCAAGGGAAAAAGACGCGTGGTCCGCTGGGTGAAAAAACCTTCTGTTAGATCTCCTCCGACCCTGAAGGTGTTATGCCCGGCCTGCAAATCTCCCCAACTTTTCCCGCCAAACAATGAAAACTCCCAGTTTTTACGCGCACCAGGCCAAAAACGCACCCAGCCGCTCAAAGACGGTCCCCTGGACTCGATAAATTCCAATTGCAACCAGCTTTGAATCATGTCTGAATTCCATGACCACTTTCCGGCCAGCCAATATTCTTCGCTGTCTTCGAATTGTTGCCTATCATCGTACAAGGGGCTGTATCTCCTGCCATTCAGACTGAAAAACAGGTGCTTTGAAAAACGCCATGAAATCGAAGCTTCCTGGCGGGCCTCGGTCACCAACTGTCCGGTATCTGTTTCATAGTCCAGGGGGTAACTGGTCAGGCGCCCTGAAACACGATCCAAAGTCCCGCCCAGCTTCCAGGCTGTATACTGCTGGGAAAAAGCGTACCGCACGCCGCCATCCAGCCTTGCCCGCCCATACGCATCTTCTGCCCGGGTAACTATCCCCAGCTCAACGTTGCGACCGTCAAGAAAAAGATCCGGGGCAACAAAATTCGGTTTAAGGCTGCGAAAAATTTCATAGGGCCGGCTGGAAACAGGAGTAAGATCAGCCTGCCGACTTCCGGCTTCCTCTTTTTGCCGGACCTGACCGGGTGCTTTGCGCTTGCCGGTATGCACAAATCCGACCATATGCCAACCCGATGCGGCAAGACAGAAATATCCTTTGGGTCCCGGCCGCAAGCCTGCAGTTTTGCATTTGGAAAGCAAATTCCAGTTGGTATCGTATATAGCAAAGCTCCCTCCATGATCCGAAGCAAAAACAAGATCTGACTGGTTAAAAAAAGGATGACACTGGGTACCCGGCCCCTGGATCAGCCTCCGCCATTTGCCGTCGTACAGCCAGATGTCCCAATCTCCGGCCACACATCCGCCAACGGCAATCTGTCCTTCAGGTCCAATTACCGGCCCGTTGAGGGCAATCACCTGTTTTGGAGCCGGAAGCAAATACCGGCGGCCGTCATCCTCACACCCTTTACAGGTGGTTGGCAAAACAATATATGGCCGCCTGCCGCGGTATTTAACCTTCAACTCTTTAGAGCCCCCCCGGCCGTCTCCAATAACAGCCTTCATTGGGTAAAGAGGGCCGGCAAGATTTACTTCCTCCTTATGAGATGCCGGCCTGCCGGCCCTGGTACTGCTGAAAGCCATCCATAACTGATGCCACTCCAGGCCGAAAATCTTCCTGGCCTTCAGGTTTACTTCGAAAGGAATCACACCTGCTCCATGGGCCTTGATAAATTCCAGCAATGGTTTCCAACCATAGACCCGGTACAGCCAACGGATAAAAGGCCGTCCCCATATTCGATGGCAATCTGGCCCGGGCCAGGTATCCGGGTGATTACTGATTTTATCTACTCCCGGCCAGGCAACAGTATTTCTTAAAGAGGCGTCCAAGGTGGAAACAGATTCGCAA
>JALVQM010000119.1:0-549 GCA_027025615.1 Desulfobacteraceae bacterium
TTGTATGCCTGTTCAACAACCTCACCGGTCTTTCTGGCCCTTCTCCCTCTCAGGCCTCCTACGATAGCACCAATGGCAGCCCCTTCGCCCGCGTCACCTGCAATGGCGCCGATGGCAGCACCGGCAGCAGCACCGGCAGCAGCACCTCTGATGGCACTGCCGTCGGGCCCGGTTTGTGCCTGCTTGGCTTCGACTTTCGGCGGGTTCATCGGATCCACACCGGATTGTTCCATGGCCCACTTATAGCAAGCCGCCTCGTCGGTATTCTGCGTTTCCGCATCCTGTCCCTTGGATGGAAAGACATAAAGTCCCAGGCTTTTGGCAAGCCCCCCTTCAGGCTTTTTTTCAGCGGAGGCATCCTGGGCCTTGCTGTCATACATGGCAACAGCAAAAATCAGGGTTATAATTAATATTGTTCGTTTCATGACTTTTTAGTTTAAATCTTCCGGTTTGACAAAGACATAACCCAACTGCCTCAGGGCGTCAGCCTCATTGTAAAAAGTATAGCTTTTGGCGATTTTGCCGTTTTCTATTTTGTAAATGGAATTG
>JALVQM010000119.1:559-1355 GCA_027025615.1 Desulfobacteraceae bacterium
TGCAGTTCACCCCAGTTTGATACCCAGTTTCCCTTATTCTCTCCGGATTTGATGGTGACTGCAGCATTTCTCGATCTGTTGTACTTGATGCTTTCATACAGATTTTTCACATTATATTTCCAGCTTTCGACAGCCTGGTCTCTAAGAATGCTGTCGCCATATGAAGGCCCGTAACCGACGTAATCAACTGCGAGCAGCGAGGCCATGGTCTCATAGTCGAGGTCTTCCACTTCCTTGACATACTTCTCCACAAGAGCCAGGTTTTCTGCGGCGTTTCTATTGCCGTCAGAACAGCCCGGGAAGAAAAACGAAGTTAGAATGATAAAAAAACAGGTATTTCATTTTTATACTTTTAATAGTATAAAAGATTTTGAGGTAAAATATCTTCTCAAAAAAATGTCGAATAAATCACAAGCAATTAACTGCATTTAATGGGCGTTTGTTCCATTCTCTTTGAAAAAGGGAAGGATTTATTCGTCAAATCACGCTGATGCACTAAAACTTTTTTAGCTTTATGTAAATTATATGTTCCCATCCTTTTTTCCGAAAAAATGTACAGGCTCTGCCGATCAATTATCATGATAAACCAAGTAAAAAAACTATTAATGAAATATGCCGGGATCATTATCCTGGTTCTCGTTACAGTAGTTATAAGTATCGCCCAATCCGGGAGTATCGCTTTATCTGGCGATTTGAATGTCATCCCATGCCCTCAACAAGTCAGTCTGACAGAGGGGGATTTTATGATCGATGAGAAAATCACCATCGTGCTTGACAAAAACCACACGGCGGCTGA
>JALVQM010000119.1:1365-2016 GCA_027025615.1 Desulfobacteraceae bacterium
TTGCCGCAGATGAACTGGCCCGCGACCTGAAAAAAGAGTTTGGCGCGGAAGCTTTCGTGTCAACGGCAAAAACGCCAAAGGCGATCATCCTGACAAGAAAAGGGGCAAAGCACATCAAAAGCGAGCAGGGATATGCGCTGAAGGTTAATGAAAATAGTGTGATTATCAGGGCTCGGGGCGAAGCAGGGCTTTTTTACGGTACGCAGACGTTGTTGCAACTTATCCGGAAAGACGGCGGTGCGCTGACCGTGCCCGGTGTAACCATCAGTGACCGGCCTGACATCGAGCAACGGGCGGTACATTACGACACCAAGCACCATCAGGACAAGGCTGCTTATGTCAGGAGCTTCATCAAAGACCTCGCGCGTTACAAGATCAACATCCTCGTGTGGGAGTGGGAGGATAAATTTGCCTATCCGAGCCATCCGGAGATCGGTGCGCCGGGCGCCTTTACTATGGAAGAGATGCAGGCGTTCACGCGTTTCGCAAATCAATATCACATACAACTCGTGCCGCTGGTGCAGGGCCTCGGCCATGTCAGCTTCATACTGAAATGGCCCGAATTTCATGACCTCCGGGAGATCCCTGCCTCCAACTGGGAGTTTTGTCCGCTGAAGGACGGCACCTACGACCTCCTTTTCGCCCTCTGGG